>WRFT01000041.1 GCA_009776385.1 Clostridia bacterium | reverse complement strand
TTTGGAGTATCGTCACCAAGTAAGTCTCCACCACATAGCCTTCCTTGCCCTTTGTCTTTAGTTTCGTTTCATCCGTATAGATGACAAACGCCTGATCCGTATCCTTATCGTATATGGGGGTGGCGGGTATGGACAGTTTTTGCACCGTCACGGATTCAATCTTGTAGGTTATGCCGCCCATATCCGGCCCGTAAATGCGTACCCGGCAGATATAGCGGTTCTTGTTCTTGGGGTCCGGCCTGACGGCGGAGCAAATGTAAATGGTCCCGTCGGTATTGTTTCTGAAGGAAAAATCAATTTCATGCCCCTTAACGGAGGAAACCGTGGCGTCCTGCCCGTAGGGGGTATAAGAAACGCTGTCTGAATGGGGCAGGCGTTTGGTTATTTCAAGCCCCGCCTTCAGCGCCGCCAGATAGATGGTGGTGCTCGCCTGGCAAACGCCTCCGCCGTACCCCATCTGTTCGGTACCGTTTGCGTACTCAATCGCCTCAAAAAAGTTTTTACTGTCCCTGACGCCTACGACGCCGTTAAAGGAGAAACGCTCACCGGGCTTGAGCTGCTTGCCGTTAATTCTATCGAAAGCGACGCGTATATTGTTGGTGCGGTTTTCGGTAGAAGCCCGGGCGATTTCCGTAATCGATTCGCCGCGCAGCGTCGTTAAGGCCTTCAGGTCGTCTACCGTTACAGCGGGCCATATCGGCGAGGGCACTATTTCAAATTCGGCTGTCTCCATTAAATAAACCTTTTCCAGGATGCTTTCTTTCAGCGTGATGATATCCAGCATACGGCCCGCGGTTTCCTGCTGATAGGTAAACGGGCTGTCCGCCAGCGGGTCAAACCCGACCAGCTTGGCGTCTGTGGCTTCCCGATAGACTTCCGTCTTAATGTTCAACAGAATATCGTCGATGATCGATAGGTTGGCGGGATTGGGAAATGCGGTAAAGAAATGGCGGTTATCCGTCAAAAGCGCGTCCCGTGCCGCCTTGCGCTCAAAGATATCCCCGCTGCGTCCGAGGCGCCATGCTTCCTCTAAAACATCGTGCGTTTTGACCACCATACCCAGCATATCGCCGGTCAGGGTCGCCACTATTTGCTCCCGGTACATCAAGCGGATATACCAACTGCTTTGAAAGCTGTTAATATGCTCTTGTACCGCGCGTGTGCCTTCCTCGGCCGTCAAGCCTCCCATCGGGATGCCGTCGATAAACACGCCCTGACAAAAAAGGTTGTCATAGGGGATAACCTGTGAATTGACAGAATGATAATACAGCGCCGCGCTCAGCCCGCCCGCAAACAGAAGTATCAATGTGATAATAGAAAGAATGCTTCTCTTTTTTTTCGGACGCGGCGGTTCGTTTCTGCGCGTATCGCGCGCGGGTCCGGGCACGGGTTCATGCCGCATCGTTTGCGGCGCCGCCCCGGGCGCCGGATAGCCCCGTTGGGCCGCGTTTTCCCGGCTCGCGGCCGGTGCGGCGCGCCTACCGGACACATTCGCCGGTTTATGGCCCGCATGTGTACCAACCGGCGAGGACCGTTTGTTATTTTGTTTATCAGGGCTATAGCCCTGCCGTTGCATGAATGTGCCTCCTTAATAGCCGATCCGGTTTACTCGGGGTCATCAAATACGATGTCGTCATCCGGCAGGAAGAAATCCTCCTGTATCGGCTCCGGCTCCGGTTCCGGTTCCGGCATAGACGCGAGTATTTCGGCTTTCACGCGGGGCTTCAGCTCATCCGGATCCGGCTGGCCGATGCTTCCCGTCTCCATCAGTGACACAAACTCCCTGCGTGACAGCGTTTCATGCTCAAGCAGCGCCTCGGTCAGCCAATCCAGCTGTTCCCGATGCTGGCTGATAATGCGGCGTGTTTCCTCGTAACAGCGGTTCAGCAGCGAGGATACCTCCCGGTCGATTCGCGCGGCCACATCCTCGGAGTACTCGCGGCTGCGGCCATAATCCATGCCGATAAACACTTCCTGGTCGCTGCCCAGGTAAATCGTGCCGAGTTCCTCGCTCATGCCCAGTTGCGTCACCATGCGGCGGCACAGCTCCGTGGCGTATTTTAAGTCGGAAGAGGAGCCGGTATATACATCATCCAGCGTCAGGTTTTCCGCGGCATACCCGCCCAGGTACATGGACACGCGCGCCATGAGTCCCTTGCGGCTTAACGCGTCCCGTTCTTCTGCCGGAAGGCTCAGCGTGTGGCCGGCAGCCTGCCCCCTGGGGACGATGGTTACCAAATGCACCTCATCGCAGCCCGGCAGGAAATGGCCGATAATAGCGTGCCCGCTTTCGTGTACCGCTACCAGCTTTCTGTCTTGCTCCGTTACCTTATGGCTTCTTTTTTCGGGGCCCATCTGCACCCGCGCGATGGCGTCCACCAGCAGCTGCTGGCTGATGGCTTTGGCGCGTGTACGCGCCGCCAAAATAGCCGCCTCGTTCATCACGTTTTCAAGGTCCGCGCCCGTGGCATACGGCATGCGTTTGGCGATATTGGCCAAATCCACATCCTCGCCCAACGGTTTCCCCCGGGAATGAACCTTTAAAATTTCCACACGGCCGTTATGATCCGGGAAGTTGACGGTCACCTGCCTGTCGAACCGGCCGGGGCGCAGCAGGGCGGGGTCCAGAATATCGCGGCGGTTGGTCGCCGCCATGACAATGACGCCCTCGTTGACGGAAAAACCGTCCATCTCTACCAACAGCTGGTTAAGCGTCTGCTCGCGTTCGTCATGGCCGCCGCCCAAGCCCGCCCCGCGATGACGGCCTACCGCGTCAATCTCATCGATAAAAACGATGGAGGGCGCGGCTTTTTTGGCTTGCTCAAACAAGTCGCGGACGCGGCTCGCGCCGACGCCGACAAACATTTCCACAAAATCGGAACCCGATATGGTAAAAAAGGGCGCGTCCGCCTCTCCCGCGACGGCCTTTGCCAGAAGCGTTTTTCCGGTACCCGGAGGGCCTACCAGCAGCACGCCCTTGGGAATGCGCGCGCCCATTTCCGTATAGGCACGCGGGTTGCGCAAAAAGTCCACCATTTCCTGGAGTTCCTGTTTTTCCTCATCGGCGCCCGCCACGTCCTTGAACGTCGTTTTGTTTTTAGAAGGATCTGACATGCGCGCGCGGCTCTTTCCGAAGGAAAACACACGGTTGCTTCCGCCGCTTTGCTGGCGCATGAAGAAGAAGAAAATTAAGGCGATGCCGCCGATGGCAAACAAAAACGGCAGGAAATCGATATACCAGGGGGTGATAATCGGCGCGCGGTACTCAATGGTAAAAGCCAAATCGTTCTCACTGAGCATATCAGCGGGTTTATCCAGCTCTTTTGCCCGCATACGGATGACCGTATCCGTAAAATCCAGGCCGATGGTCGTTTCAAAATCGTACGCTCTGTCCGGGAAATCGGATCGCGCGATCCGGGTGTTTTTAGTCAGGCCGACGAGGCTCAAGTTGGAAAGGCGCACCGCGACGCAGTCCACTTCACCCTTCTCTATCATACCAAGCAGATCGTTATACTCAATGCGTTTATTCTCTGCAGGCTTCAAACCGCCGTTTAAAACGACGGCGATGACGACAAATGCCGCGATGAGAACCAAATAACCTAAAAAGCCGCGGGGTGACTTTTTCAAGACGGGAATCCTCCTTGCGTGAAGTGCCTTCCGGCGAAGCATTATAGCATATTGACGGGGATATAAGCAAATTTCCGGGGAGGCGGGCGGGCGCGAAACGCACGGAAATAAAGGAAAAAACCAATGTGCCGCGCATGGAGCCGCATGGGGTAAGAAGCGAACGCAGGTTTATCTGCCCTTGCACCCGATAGTTATAAAAAGTATAATACGACCCGTCGGTTAAATAAGTGTGAACTCAGACAGAAGTGAAATAAACAAGAGGAGCAACACCATGCGTTGGAATGAATTGGGCGTATCCCCCGCCAATATTCTGCTTCCCGCGGCCCAAACGGATTTTGGGGCTTACGCGGCGCTGGCCTGTGACCAGTTTACCTCGGAGCCGGAATACTGGCAGCAGGCGGACCGGATGGTGGGGGACAAACCCTCCGCGCTTCGCCTCATGCTGCCGGAGCTGTATTTAAACGACGCCGAGGCGCGTATTCCCGCCATTCGCGCGTCCATGCGGCGATATGTGGACGAGGGCATCCTTCAAGAACGCGTGCGCAACGGTTTTGTGCTAACCGCCAGAGAAACGACGGGCGGTGTGCGGCCGGGGCTGCTTGCCGCCATTGACCTGGAGGCATACGGCTTTCAGGGCAACACCGGAGACCGGATACGCGCCACGGAGGGTACCATTGCCGACCGAATCCCGCCCCGCGCGGCTATCCGTAAGGGCGCGCCGCTGGATATGCCGCATATACTGGCATTGATAAACGATCCGGCCTTCACGGTCATCGAACCGCTTTTAGACAGGGCGGCCCGGTTGGAATGCCTGTATGATTTTGATTTGATGCTGGGCGGCGGCCATTTAAAGGGCTGGGCGGTCACCGCGCCGCAAGACCTCGCGGCTATTGAGGCGGGGCTTTACCATATCCTGCGGGAAACCGGCTTTCTATTGGCGATAGGGGACGGCAACCACTCGCTGGCGGCGGCCGGGCATGTGTGGGACAGTTTTAAGCAATCCCTCACCCCGGAAGAACGGCGCTCCCACCCGGCCAGGTTCGCGCTGGTGGAAATGACAAATGTCCATTCAAAGGCGCTGCGTTTCGAGCCGATACACCGCCTGGTAACGGGCGTCGCCCCGGATACGCTGACCGCGGAGTTGACCCGGCCTCAACAAGGCCGCCATGGCTTTACCCTCGTGACTCAAGCGGGGGATGCCCGCGTCTCCCTGCCCTGCCCCAACGCGTCGCTGCCGGTGGCAACGCTGCAAGGCTTTCTGGACGCGTGGCTGGCCGATCATCCGCAAGCCGGTATCGACTATATCCACGGTGAAGCGTCCCTGCGCATGCTGGCGGAAAAGCCCGGCGCGGCCGGTTTTCTGCTGCCCGCCATCGATAAAAACGGCTTTTTCGCCGCCCTGCAGCAAGACGGCGTCCTGCCGCGCAAAACCTTCTCCATGGGGGAGGCGCGCGAAAAACGCTATTATCTGGAGGCGAGGGCGCTCTTTTAAGCGTGCGATATTAAGCCATGTAACATGCAACCGTAATGCGTGCTATATGAATACAGTATCCATATCAGGACAGTTGGCTAGGAACAGAAAGGAAGAGGGCACATGTTTAAAAACATAGGTGGAAAAATCAAGGGGTTAGCAAAGGCTATCACATTTCTTGGAATAGTAGGTTCGTTAGTTTATGCAATCGTTATTTGGGTTCAAGCCGGCAAGCTCCGTTATGGTGGAGATGCGCTTGTTGGAACCGGTTTTTTAGTGCTAACTGTTGGCAGTTTAGCAAGTTGGATATCGTCTTTAGCGTTATATGGTTTTGGGCAGCTTATTGAAAATTCCGAAACAATCAAATCTACACTCTCATCAATTGCGCCAATAGTAAAATCCACCTCAAATGTATCAACAGGAAACCAACCCATACCCAAACCTATACCCTCATCAAACGAACCAATACCAACATCAAACATCAACTGGGATTTTTGGCGATGTAAGAAATGTTATGAAAAAAACCCTTCAGCTTCGCGTTTTTGTAAGAGTTGCGGAGAATATAGATAATGAACCAATTTTGAAGCTACAAAGCACCTTAGGGTACCGGACACCATTAGACTTGTGGAATGAACAAATCGCTTCTATACTAGCAGCATGACTCTGGAAATCTAGCGCCGAATTCGGCTTCCTTCCACTTCGCTACGTTCCAGTCAGCCGGATTCGTATCTCCATTGCCAGCAAGTTTCTCTTTCCAATGGGGGTATTTGAAATAATAATCTGGGTCACAAATCTACGTGAAATAATATGATTATCTTCACGAACTCTAATTGGGGAGGTCGCCCGAGGACTTAACCTTTTATTGAGAATAGCATAATCAAGGAAGAGGAGCGTCTTCTGAAGGTAATGTAATGGTGTATGCTTTCGACGTCAGTAAGTGTTGTTATGCGTTGGTCTATACGATTCGTTACTTTGTTTTCGCTTACTTGAGTAATATGTTCGCCTGATGTCTGATTTGTACATTAGATAGTGTATCGTTTATAGAGGACCCAATAAACCACTCTTGTCGGATGGCTCTCTTTTTGATTATATGCCCAACGTATACATATAAGCGATACCGTTTTCCTTTGCGTATTGCTCAGCATAACTGCCTTTTGTAACAGATAGCAGTACTTGATTGTAACCTTCAAACGCATCTTTACCGATGGACTTGATACTATCCGGCAGGGTGATAACGGATAAATAAATGCACCAAGCAAAAGCCTGATCACCGATGGATGTGAGGATATTCGGCAGGATGACAGCGGTTAGGCTGTGGCAACCGTAAAAAGCGTCATTACCGATTGACGTGAGGCCATCTGGTATAGTTATAGCGGTTAGGCTGTTGCACCCTCCAAAAGCCCGGTCGCCGATGGATATAAGGCTATCCGGTAGTGTCACTTCAAGCAGGTTTGTGCAATTATAGAAGGCCCAATAATGGATGTATAAAACTCCCTCAGGCAATTCATAAGTATTATTTGGTCTTGCCGTCGGATATGCGAGCAGCGTTTCCAGTTGCTTGTCAAAAAGCACACCATCTATAGAAGTGTATTCCGTATTTTCTGGCATCGTTTCAATACGTGTTAGGTTGTCACAGTCGATAAATGGATTCAATTTTATTTTTGTTACACTCTCGGGTATGACAATATCAGTTAATTTGCTGCATCCAAAAAAAGCCCCTTCGCCGATGGATGTGAGGCCATCCGGGAAGGTGATACCGTTTAGTCTACTGCACAATGCAAAAGCCCCTTCGCCGATGGACGTGAGGCCAACCGGCAGGGTGATAGCGGTTAGGCTGCTGCACCCCCCAAAAGCCACGTCGCCGATTATCGTGAGACTATCCGGCAGGGTGACAACGTTTAGGCTAGTGCAACTTTCAAAAGTCCAGTTGCCGACGGAAGTGAGGCCTTCCGGCAATGTGATACTGGACAGATTGCTACACCCCGGAAAAGCTCGGTCACCGATAGATAAAAGGCCATCTGGCAGTGTGATAGCGGTTAGGCTATTACACCGAAAAAAGCTAGGCTACCGATGGACGTTACTGCATACTTGCCTAACATATTAGGTATTATCAATTCACCGATCGGATCAACTGTATAACCTGTAATCATTGCTTCGCCGTCACATATAATATACTTTAACTGACTACCGGCATCTGTCTTTTCCTCCTCGGCTGCACCTACCGCCATGAATGACATCAGGAACAGCATGAGTAACCCTGTTATTAAGATAAAAATAGTTCTTCGCATATAATTCTTACTCCCGTTAATCACAAAAATATATCGCCTTGACACCATGCCCCATCTTACCACAAACATTATATGGCTGTCACCCGCATATAGGCATAAGTCGTTAAGGATTGGGTCACCTCACGCTTAATAAAAAATGGGGAACGCTTGCATATATCAGGATGTATCGTATCGGCCTCAGCTTACATATTCCCCGCGTAGACATACTTTAAATGGCGTTCGGCTAAACGCTGTAGTTTAATAATGCTCTCTCGCGCAGTCGGCAGCCTGTCTATGTACCGGTAACGCGGGAAGAACCGCGATAAATGCAGCGGAATATGCTCGTCAACCGAAGCTAACCATTCAGCTATCGCGCCGATATGCGCCTCGTTTTCACCGGGCAGCACCAGCGTGGTGACCTCCACATGACAGCGGGCGGCGGCCAAAGCGATGGTGTCCTTTACCGTGTCCAGCCGCCCGCCGAGCCCGTGGTAGAAGGCGTCCGTGAAGCCCTTCAAGTCGATATTCATCGCGTCCATGAAGGGCAGCAGCGTTTCCAGCGGTTCCCGGTTAATCAAGCCATTGGTAACCATCACGTTGAATAGGCCCGCCCGGCGGATGAGACGGGCGCAGTCGTAAATATACTCAAAGTTGACGGACGGCTCATTATAGGTGTAGGCCGCCCCGATATTACCTTGGGGTACGGCTTGACAAGCCATTTTAGTAAGCGTCTCCGGCGGCAGCGTCCGGGCGTCTTCCGTAAAAGGGGCGCGGGATATCGTATGGTTTTGACAGAAGGGGCAGTGCATATTGCACCCGAAACCGCCAACGGACAAAATGGTTGTGCCGGGGCGGAAACGGTACAGGGGCTTTTTTTCAATAGGATCCAAGGCCAGCGCGGAAACCCTCGCGTAGGACAGCGCAGTCAGCCTGCCGCCCCGGTTGCCCCTTACCCCGCAAAGGCCTGTAAACCCGTCTTGCAGGACACAGGCATGCGGGCACAGCAGGCAAACGGCGTCCCCACCGGGCGCGGCTCGGGCGAACAGCGCCTCGCGGTCATTCATGGCGGACGACTTCAAAGCGCTTCAGCGTCACTGTCTCCCGTTCGGAAATGCCCGCCTTCCCGCGCGCGATGGCTATCTGTTCGGCCACCGTATCCACGCCCTCTAAATTCGGCAGCAGCAAGCCGCGCTTGGATCCGGAGGATACAATAACGCCGTAGCGTAATACATCCAAGGCTTCCGGTCCTGCAATGGCCTGCGCCGGGCCCAGTACGTCCACTTTATATACCAGTAAGGGCAGTTCCTCGGGCGTCACCGGCTCAAAACGGTGGTCATGAAGGCCGGCGGAAACGGCGTTTTCATTAATTTCCGCGGCGATGCTGCCGGTTACGGGCGTAATGGTACCGATGCAGCCGCGCAGCCTGCCGCCAATGCTCAGCGACACGAACACGCCCGCTTTGCGGCCCGTCATTTCCGAGGGCAGACCCTTTGGAAGCGGCAGCTTGCCGCCCGTCAATACCGCATGTTCCAGTGACTGCCGGGCCAGGGCGCGGTACGGGTCCTCCGCCGCGCGCTTTGCTTGCGCCTCGCGTAACATCGCGGCCTGATGGCCGTTTAGGAAGCGGCGTTCCGCGTTGGGTTCGCCCGGCGTGAAGGCCGCCATGGCGTAGCCCACGCCGAAGGGGCCCTCATACGCCAGCAGGCGTGCCTGTGTGTTTCTTCCGTCCATGCAGCCTGCCAGCATCACGGCGGGTGAATAGCCGCATTCGGCGGCACCTTCGCGCAGCGCGGGGGACAGATTCATTAGGGATAAAAAGTCCGCCCCGGCAAACGCGTCCGTCACGGCCCGGTCGAATAACGCGCCCTCCGCGGCATACCCGTACGGCCCGTCCTCGGTAAGTTTATGCGACAGATCGCCGCTGGCCACAAGCACGGCTGTACGCCCCGTCACCTGTACGGCTTCTTGTATGCACATCCCCATGCGGTAATGCCGGGAGACGCCCATGCCCGAGGGGGACAGGCGCACCGCGCGGTAGTTTTTAAAGCGGCGGTTAATATACCACATGGCAACCATACAGCCGTGATCCAACCGGGCGTCTCTTTCGCCTTCCCCTCCGGCGGCGATACCGGCTTTCCCCGCGCATGAGGCGATGGCGTCGGCCAGTTCCCGGTCATAAAGCGTGTCAAAACGCGTGTCCGGCGCGCCGAAAGCGCTCATGTCGCCCGTGGCGCCCTTGCCGGGGGACAGATGAAAATAATCCGCGTAAACAGTGCTGTGCGGGGTAATAAAAATGAGCGTCGCGGGCTCCAGCGCGGCAATCTGCCGCGCGATGGCGTCATACGCCTCCAGCACGGCGGGAATGCTGCGTTCCCGGCCCTTACCCACCGTGGGGATGGCCAGGGGCGGATGGGCCATAAAGTAAGCGGCCAAAAGCGGCATAGAAGCTCCCTCCCGTGACGTTTTACATACCGCGTTAATCAGTCGATATCATAACCGGGGTAAATAGCCGTCGCCCGCAAAGCGTTCGCGCCGAAGAAGGCCGCCATTCGCTGCTGCGCGGGGCTGCGGCGCAGGACGAACGCGTTAACGTGCATGACGCCCGCGCCGCGCATCATCTCCAAGGTGCGGTTAACCAGCGCCCGCCCCAACCCGATACGGCGGTATTGCGGCAGGACATACAGCCCGCCGATAAAGGCCGTCTGCCCGTCCCCCGCGGCGAGTATCTCACCGGTAGGCATCCCGTTTTTATACGCCGCCATCGCCAAAAATCGCTGGGAGCTGCCGTAAGCCGCCAGCATGCCCCAGGATATGGACGCGACGCGGTAAGCGTTCATGCGCATCAAAAAAGCGTTTTGCTCCAAATCGTTGCCAAGCGGCACGCCGCCGAACTCAAAGCTCATGGGGAGTTTGGCCGGCCTTTCCGGAGAGGAAAGCTCCACCAAATCTTCCGCGTCGTTCATCTTCAAGCCGTTATGCCTGCAAAAATCAATCATGACCGCGTCTTTTATGTCTACTGAGGTATACACGCGCGCCTTTTGACCCGGGAACTGCGCCCGCATGCCCGCCGCGCGGGCCAGCAGCGCGCCCAAAAGCATATGCCGGGCATCGGGCTGCGCGTCAATTTGAAAGTAAATGTTAACGGGGCGCTCCTGGAAGATATGCGGCTGATACAATAGCATGGCAAACCCGACGCCGCAGTCGTTTCCGCGTTCATCGGACGCGAAAAAAACGTTTTCGGCGGGTATCCCCTGGTATGGCGCCTGAGGGTGGTAAACCAGCATGGAAGGCGCTCATCCTCTCTGCGCAACAAAAAACGCCTGCGCCGGGCGCGGCTCCATTGTAACAAAGTAAGGCCAATCACGCAACGGCTGATTGACAGCACGAGCAGAGAAGTAGTACAGTACGCTTACGACGCCCGGGGCGGCTGACTCGAAGCGCCGCCGGTGGCGGAAAAAGCGAGAAGAATACGGGGCGCGAAACGAGCGATGGCAGCGGCAGCGTACCGGTGCGACGATTGAGCAACCGGGACGCCAACAGGTAAGTCGAGTACCTTGACAACCGCATTGGACACGCTCAACCCGTTTCGGTACAGAGGGTATGTCTACGACGAGGAGACCGGGCTTTATTGCCTGAGGAGCAGGTACTACAACCCCGAGTGGGGCAGGTTTATTAATGC
>WRFT01000040.1 GCA_009776385.1 Clostridia bacterium | reverse complement strand
CGGGCGGGGATCCGCATTGGGCAGACAGCTTGGAGCGGCTGGCCTTCAATGCCCTGCCCGCCGCGATAAGCACGGATATGTGGTCACACCAGTACGATCAGATGGTCAATCAGGTACGCTGTCAAGCGCTGCCAAAGGATCATGTGGTGTTTGGCACCAACGGGCCGGAGTCGCATTTATTCGGCTTGGAACCGAACTTTGGCTGCTGTACCGCCAACTTTAATCAGGCCTGGCCCAAGCTGGCGATGTCTGCCTTCATGTACGGGCCTGACGAGTTAGCCTCGGTTGTGCTTGTACCCTGCCGGGTGCGTTGCAGCATGGGCGGCGTTCCGGTGACATGCAGCCTGCAGACCGATTACCCCTTTTCGGGCCGCCTACGCTATGTGGTAGAATGCGAACGCGAAACCGAGTTTACGTTAAGCATACGGATTCCCGCATTCGCCGTCGGCGCTGTGGTTGACGGCGTACCCGTGCAAACCGGCGTCTTCCATCCACTGCGCCGCGTCTGGCGGGGAACCGAGGAAGTCCGGGTAGAACTGGCGTTTGATTTTGACTTTATGCCCCGCCCGCGTCAAATGGCTTGCTTGTGGCGCGGCCCGCTGCTTTACTCCGTGGCGATCGACGAAAAATGGGAAAGGCGCGAATATACGGACAAGGGCATCGAGCGAAAATTCCCCTATTGCGATTATGAGGTCTTGCCCCTATCGCCTTGGAATTACGCGTTTTACGGCAAGCAACCGCGCCTGCGGGAGAACGCGGTCGCCGACGCGCCTTTTAATACCGCCGCGCCCGCTATAGAGTTATTGACGGATATGGTACCCATCGACTGGCCGGAGGAATACGGTGTATGCGCAGCGGAACCGCGCGCAAGGGTACCACTGGGCCCGCCGAGGCCGGTGCGCATGATTCCTTACGGCTGCGCCAAACTGCGTATGACCGAGATGCCCGTCATAGCTGAAGCATAAGCGCGCATATGCAGAAAATAGACGCTAACCAAACGAAAAAAACGGGAGGCCTGTCCATGTATTATTCAACCGCTTATGCATCCCCCATAGGCATGATGACGCTGGCCTGTCATAACGACAAACTTGCCGGTTTATGGTTCCGGGGGCAAAAGTATTACGGAGGCGGCATACCCGGGGCCATGGCCGGAAAGGATGACATACCCGTATTCATCACCGCCAAAAATTGGCTGGACAGGTATTTTGCGGGTGAAAAACCCGGCATTGACGAACTGCCGCTGGCCCCTGCCGGCAGCGCGTTCCGCCTGTGTGTTTGGCGAATGCTATGCGAAATACCCTATGGCACGGTCACCACTTACGCGGCTATCGCGAAAAAGGCGGCGGCTCATATGGGAAGGGACCGCCTTTCAAGCCAGGCGGTCGGCGGCGCTGTAGGGCATAATCCCCTATCTATTATCATTCCCTGCCATCGTGTTGTCGGTTCAAACGGCAGCTTGACAGGCTACGCCGGCGGACTGGACATAAAAATGAAATTGCTGGAATTGGAAGGCGTGGATATGCGGGGGCTTTTTGTTCCGAAGTAGGGCTAAGAATGAGGTGATATAAATAATGTTTACACAATATAGTAACCTTTACCCAAGTCCTCATAGATTATCCGACACATGGGTGATTTGCCCTCTAACGTTACACACTATAATATTAACGATAATTAGGGATTTTTTGTGGATAAAACGTAAAGCCTGTTGTTTGAAAAATTACACGAAGTTATTGGGGATTACTTTGACATCCGGGAATTAACCCCGCTTACATTGAATAAGCTTATTAACCGTATTGAGATTGGAAGTGAAGTGGTTATGGAGGGGCAGCACCGGTGGGAGATAAGGATAATCCAGTGGGATTTATGAGATTACAGGAATCCACTAGCCGCCCAATACGGACGACTAGCGGAAGTTTGCAGCATTAGTATAAAAACAGCCCCTGCTTCTGTTATGTGAAAAACCTAGATTGGCTTCTGTTTTGCAGCTACTCGTCAGTTTCCCAAACAATCTTTTCCACGATGAATCTCAATTGATCACCTGCCGTTGTCCCTAAAACTACGCAAAAGTAATCATCAGGGTTTGGTAAAGCACATATTTCAGGAGCAGCTTTGCTCTTTTTAACACAATCCGCAATCACATTTGATACTGAGCATTCAGGGCCTGCGAATATACAATCGAGGTAAATTGGATACTCCACACCGCCATTCCATAATCCCAGTGCACTCCCCTCTATATATACGACTTTATAAAGAGTGAGACGTCCTGTTTCGTGTCGCGAATCGTATTGTCGTATTTCAAATGAAACAAAACGATCCTGATAATCCCAAACTAACTTTGTTATTTTTAAATCATGTAAATATATATCTTCCCGTATTCTCTCTTTGTTGGTTTGAGTATATTCTTTTCGCATCGCGAGTCCCTCCTTTCAATAATGGAAATAGATTGATACATATGGATCTGGAACAAGGTCACCAGGCCAATAGTGAGGGCCTTCGTGTTGGTTATCTACAGGAATATGGTAATGTGGACCTTTCCGAAAATCTTCATTCCATTCAAAACGGCAGTTTTTGTCCCAAGCATACTCCACTTGATTATAGCACCATTATCAGAACCCGGATAATAGTCAGATTTTAGTCCTAGCGGATTAAAATCAAAAGGATTTTTTGGAAAAATCACTAGTCGTCGGAAGGGTGCTCTCAGCGATGGAGTTGGGGTAGGTTGCTGGGGGTGAGTTCAAGCGAAAAAGGCCATGTGAAAAAGGCTTGCATGATATATCAATTACAGAAAACAGCACTTGAAACACACCGGATGAAACGGTATAATACACGCGAGTAATGGGTCTTGTGCCCAATAAAACGATACATAGGAGGCGTAACACATGAAAAGGTGGTTGGCAGTTTTTTTGTTGGTCATTTTCACGCTACCGGTTATCACCGCCTTGGCTTCGGAACAACCAACCGGCACGGTTATCATTTATTCTCCGCATGACGCGAACCCGCTGCAAGCCGGTCTGGATATGTTCAGCGCGGTTTATCCGGGCATCAAGGTCGAACAGGTGGCGGCCGGTACGGGCGAGTTGTTGCAGCGCATCGCCGCCGAGTCGGAAAACCCGCTTTGCGACGTGTTATGGGGCGGCGGCGCCGATTCGCTGGCCGCGTTTAAAGACTATTTCGATCCGTATGTCTGCGCGAATGACGATGTGATTGACGCGGCGTTTAAAGATCCGGACGGCTTGTGGATTGGTGAGTCGCCGCTGCCCATGGTCATTTTTTATAACCGTGAGCTTTGCCCCGACGAGGAAGCTCCCAAGTCTTGGGATGATCTGCTGGATCCGAAGTGGAAGGGCCAGATAGCCTATGCGTCGCCTGCAAAATCCGGTTCGGCGTTCACGCAGCTGTGCACCATGATCTTCGCCCATGGCGGCCCCGACGGCGGCGGATGGGATTTTGTCGAGCAGTTCTATTTAAACCTGGACGGAAAAGTACAGGACAGCTCCGGCAACTGCCACAAGCTGGTTGCAGCCGGTGAGTATGCCATTGGCGTCACGATAGAAAAATCCGCCGTTCTTTACAAAGATAATGACGGTGTGGCCTTTATTTACCCCGCCGGCAACAGCGCCGTACCGGATGGCGTAGCCATTGTCAAGGGCTGCCCCAACCCGGACAACGCGAAGCTGTTTGTGGACTTCGTTACGGGTCTTGAATGTCAAATCGATCAATCTCAAAACTGGGAGCGCCGCCCTGTCCGCTCCGATTTGGATACAGGCGACCTGCCGCCGCTGAGCGAATTGGATTTGTGCGATTATGACTTTGACTGGGCTGCCGCTAATAAGGCAACGATTATTCAAACTTGGGAAGATATCGTCACGCAATAACAAACCCCGCGCGAACTTGAATGAAGAGGGCTGCTCATCCCCATGCGGAGGCAGCCCTCCCTTCCGTATAACGCCCGCCGCGGGCAAAGTGATAGGGGATAGGCCATGCCCAGCCATAATGTCATTATATCAAACGCCGTGAAGCGATACGGCGATTTTACCGCCGTGGATAAAATAAGCCTCACCGTCAAGCAGGGCGAATTCTTTACCCTGCTGGGGCCTTCCGGATGCGGAAAAACCACCTTGCTGCGGATGATCGCCGGTTTTAACAGCGTTGACGAAGGCGCCATCCACTTCGCGGACCTGTTGATTAACAACGTACCGGCGCATAAACGCGATATCGGCATGGTGTTTCAAAACTACGCCATTTTTCCGCATCTGACGGTATGGGATAACGTGGCTTACGGCCTAAAGGCCCGGCGTGTTAACCCGCAGGACATTCAACGTAAGGTGCGGGAGGCGCTGGAGCTCGTTCAAATCGCGCCGCTGGCGAAACGCCGCCCCAATGAACTGTCCGGCGGCCAGCAGCAGCGGGTCGCCTTGGCGCGCGCCTTTGTTATTGAGCCGAAGGTTTTGTTGATGGATGAACCCCTCTCTAACCTGGACGCGAAGCTCCGCGTTCAAATGCGCGGCAGCTTAAAGAAGCTGCAGCATCGTTTGGGCATCACCACCATCTACGTCACGCATGATCAAGAGGAGGCGCTGTCTATCTCCGACCGCATCGCGGTTATGAAGGATGGCCGCATCATGCAGGTGGGCACCCCCTCGCAGATATATATGAAACCGGAAAACCCCTTTGTGGCGGGGTTTATCGGCATTTCTAACTTTATCGAGTGCCAAATAGACGCCGTCGACCCGCGGGAAGCCCGTTTGCTGCTGCCAGACGGCGATACGATTGCGTCCGTTCGTCTGGCAAGGCCCTATCAAGGCGGCGGCATGATATGCGTGCGCCCCGAGCAGCTGATTTTTTCGGATAATTACGGCATTCAAGCCCGTATCGAACTGGCCACCTTCTTAGGTGATTTTGTAGAGTATGAAGTGCGCTTGGCGGGCGGGCAAACCCTGCAGGTAAACGAATATACCAAGGATATCGCGGATATCCGGCCTGCCGACACGCCGATTTGTGTGTCTTTAAATCCTGACCGTATCATCGTGTATTCCGAGGATGCGGAGGTGCTGACATGTTAAAGGGAGGCATCCCGCGCTTGACCCGCCCGCGTTTCGACTTTTGGTTCTTCGTAAAAATATCTGTCGTCGCGGTTATGGCGCTTTTTTTAATCTATCCCTTTTTTACGCTCATTACGCGCAGCTTCTTTTCCACAAGGGTTGAAGGGCTGACGCTTTTTAACTACGAGCGTTTCTTTTCCCGAACCTACTACATGAACGCGCTTAAAAACACGGCTTATGTCACTTTTTTAACCACGCTGACCTGCGCGCTGATAGGCGTTCCCTTAGCTTATCTGATGACACGCTATAATGTGTGGGGCAAACGCCTGTTTTATATATTAATCATCATGGCATTGATGTCACCGCCGTTCATCGGCGCCTATTCATGGATTCTGCTGTTCGGCCGCGCGGGGTTTATCACCAAGCTGTTCGCGCAATTCGGCGTGCGGCTGCCCACCATTTACGGAAAGACCGGTATTATTTTGGTGTTTACGTTTCATCTGTATCCTTTTGTGTACCTGTATACTTCGGGTGCTATGACCTCCATCGACTCCTCTTTGGAAGAAGCGGCGGAAAACCTGGGCTCTTCGCGATTACGCCGCTTGTTTACGGTAACACTCCCCGTCATCCTTCCGTCCATTTTAGGCGGCTTGGTGATGGTGTTCATGGCGGTTCTGGCTGATTTTGGTACGCCGATGCTGATAGGCGAGGGGTACACCGTGCTTCCCGTACTGGTATACAATGAATACATGAGTGAAATGGGCGGGAACGCGAATATGGCCAGCACCTTGTCGGTTATTATCGTCGCCTGCTCATTACTGGTATTATTCTTGCAAAAAATACTCATCTATAAACGCAATTACACGATGACGGCCATGCGTCCGCCGCAAGTGATACAAGTACACGGGTTTAAGCGTTTTCTTGTGACGCTGCCGGTGGCGCTCGTCGCGTTAGTCGGATTGCTGCCGCAGGCCACGGTGGTGGTGATGTCCTTTATTAAAACAGATTTCACCGGTTTTATCGGCGGTTTTTCATTTGACAACTACCGGGCCATCGCCAGCAGACTGAGCCGTAACATTACCAACACCTATTGGTTTTCGCTGGTCGCCATTATTTTTATTGTTTTACTCGGTATGTTGATTTCGTATATCATTGTGCGTAAAAAGGGCCTTGTGGCCAGTGCGATGGACGCGCTGGTCATGTTCCCGTATGTCATCCCCGGTTCCGTATTGGGGATATGCCTGATTGTGGCGTTCAACCGCAGGCCCATTGTTTTAACGGGCACGGCGGCTATTATGATTATCTCCTTTGTGGTGCGTAAATTACCCTACACCGTGCGCTCGGGCAGCGCGTTTTTGTATCAAACGGATCCGAGCATAGAAGAGGCATCCATCAACTTGGGCGTATCGCCCATGAAGACCTTTTTTACTGTCATGGCGCGGCTCATGCTTCCGGGGATACTGTCCGGCGCCATACTCAGCTGGATTACCTGTATCAATGAGTTAAGCTCAAGCATCATGCTCTACGCGGGCAGAACCTCTACCATCGCGGTGGCTATCTACACGGAGGTCATGCGTATGAGCGACGGTACCGCGGCCGCCTTAGCCTCGGTACTAACGGTGACAACCGTCGCATCATTGTTATTTTTCCTAAAGATCAGTAAGGGCAAAGTCTCTATTATATAAATTATGCGCCGTAAGATTCTAAAAACCGCGTGATACCCTCTGCCGCCGCGTCAAAATCACTGTACAGCAGATTCTCCGCCAATGTGTTCAGCATGGATTTGACGGACGCGGACCATTTCATATCCTGCAACTGCGGCATGATGGTATCGGCTAATATCACGTCGTTCTGCTCACATTCCGCCAAAATTTCACGCAGTTTTTCCTTTAATAAATTGGGGTCCTCATCCTTTTCATCGGCCGTATTATTTTCGTCCGGTGAAAATTTGACTATTAAGGCTTTTAAAGCAGCGATGAATGCGGCGGTTGTAGCGGTAATAAACGCAATATCTTCGTTGCGCGCCGCCTTTTCCAACTCCATCGCCTCGGCGGAGAGGCCCATTTCCCCGATATAGGCCAGCGCGCTCTTCATGCCATGTACATGAATGATATAGGTGCGCATGTCGTCCGGATTGCCGTAAGCGTCCCGCTCATGAATACCCTCTATCGCTTCTACGGATTTCATGGCATCCCTTACAAAGATTGCCTCGAATTTCGGATCTAATTGGGCTGCGTTCTTTCCGCCCGCAGCGCTTGTCTTCTCCCGCTCCGGATTTGATTCCTCCGCTGATTGCGTTATCTGCGGCTGCTTATCCCGTATATGCTTATTGAGCACCGCGTTCATTTGACGCACATCGACGGGTTTTGAGATGAACCCGTCAAAGCCGTTGTTTAAGAAAGTATCCTCCTGGCCTGATACGGCATTGGCGGTCAGCGCCACGATGGGGCGCGCGTAACCCATTGACCGAATGATGCGCGTCGCCTCAATGCCGTCCATCTTCGGCATCATATGGTCCATAAAAATGATGTCATATTGCTTGCCTTGCTTAATCTTATCAATCGCGGCAAACCCGCTGTCCGCCGAGTCAATTTGAAGCTCATACGGTGTTAGCAGGCCCTTGGCCACATAGATGTTCGTTTCCACATCGTCAACCACCAACACACTGCCATAGGGCATGAGTTCACGCGTAATCTGAACGCGTTTCATGCGCGACCTGGTGCTTGTACGGAATTTTTTGAGGTTTTCCACGAGTTCTTTACCCAGCGTGGCATCGCCAATGCGCTCTTGCGGCAGACGCACGGTGAAGACAGTCCCCACCCCGAACTCGCTTTCCACCAAAATTTCTCCGCCCAACAGATGCACCAGATTCCATGTGATTTTCATGCCCAGCCCCGTGCCCTCGGTGGTACGATTTGCCGCCGCGTTAAACCGCGCGTATTCGTTGAACAACTCGCCCACCTGTTCCCGGGTCATGCCCTGGCCCGTATCGCTGATTCGGAAGACAAGCACGACGATGCCGGATACCGTGCCGGGTTCCGCGTGTACATGCAATACGACCTCGCCTTCCGAGGAGTATTTAAAGGCGTTAGAAAGGATATTATTTAGTACCTGCTTCATGCGCAGCTCATCGCCCGTTAAATACATCGGCACATCCTCGTGAACATCGACAATAAACTCAATACGTTTACTGCCGATTCGCATCATGTTTAACTGCGCCGTATCGCTGATTAAGCTGGCAATTTCGTACTTTTCGTTGAACAACTCCAGCTTACCCGCTTCTATTTTAGATAAATCCAGAATGTCGTTGATAATGCCTAAAAGCATATCGCCCGAAGAGTAAACACGTTCCAGCGAGTCGCGCATTTCCAACGTGAGGGAATTTTTTTGCAGCATAATCTCGGTGATGCCCAGTATCGCATTCATCGGAGTGCGTATTTCATGACTCATGGTACTTAAGAAAACACTCTTGGCTTTGTTCGCCGCGTGCGCCTCTTCCACAGCCTCCAACAGCTGCTGGTCGCGCTTGACCAGTTCCATTTCCCGTTGATGGATTTCCGTCATATCGTAAATGTACACGACGATGGCAAAGATGTCGCCATAGGGAATGCGTTTCATCTCCACGCTGACATTCTTGGTGATACCATTGATTGTCAGTTCCGTTTCAAACCGCACGGCGCCATCCTTTATCGTATCGGCTATCCATTCTTCCACGCTTCGAACCGGGCGGTCACCGGATAAAGTTTTTGGTAAAATCTGCACCAATCGTTCTGAAAAACCCGCCATCATCTCTTCTTTGGAATGGAAGCCGATAAAATCGATGGCCGCGGGGTTGCAGTCTATGATGTTCAGTTTTTCATCAAACAAGATATTCGCGTACGGGTTGGCGTCAAACATGGCCGATACCGTTCGCTGGGCCGCTTCCAAATGGGACACGGCTTGCGCCGCTTTTTCTAATGCGCTTTCCAGGTCCTTCTGCAGCCGCAGTGTTTCGGTTAAATCGTCCATGCTGCCCACGACGCCCGCGATACGCCCGGCCTCATCGTAAATAGGCGTTGTATGCGCGCGGAACATCATGCCGTCAATCTCGGAGATCCAACTCTGCTCGCCGGATGTATAGGTTAAGCCGATTTTGTCTATGATATCTAAATGCCGGTTAATCAGCCGCGCTTTATCCAGACTCTTGCCTTCCACAAAGTCGGGCGTGACGCCGATTTTCTTTAAATACAGCCCATTAAAGAGTGTGATAACATTTCGGCGGTCCACACTGAAGATCACACCCGCGTAATTGGAGACGACGGCATTCAGCTTGGCCGCGCTGGCACGGGCGTTTTGTACAAGGCGGCGTTCTTCCAAGGAGGATTCTTGTATGGTATACGCCAAATCACCGATTTCATCGTTCCTATCCGCGCCGTATATGTCGTTTGAATTCGTTTTCATGTCCGATACGCTTAAGGTTAAACGATGCAGGGGGATGAAGATGGAGTGGTTTAAGTAAATCCTGTGAACAAAAAGGAACAGTATCAACACGAACAGTAAAATAAGCGGCAACGCCAGAATTGTCCGGATTTCCCCGGAGTTTGAGAAAAGCCCTTGATCCACGAGGACAACGACGGATAAATCCGTATCTTTGATAGGTGATATGCATCCGTAAAAAGCGTTGCCTTTGGACAGCTTAACGGTCACGGCGGACGCGTCTTGTCCGAAGACACCATTAATGCCTTTTAGATATTCGTTTACGGCATCGGTCAGCATGTAGTCCCCTATCTCACGGCTGAGCGTTCTTCTGCCGTAATCTTTGGACATGGTACTGTCCAATATAATATAGCCTTGGTTATTGATAAGGTATCCTGTCAGGTTTTGGTCATCATAGCGACTGAACAAATTGTGGATCATGTCGTCTATTTCCAAGCCCACACGCAAGACGCCGATCGTCTTGCCGTCGGCGGAAACTTTATGGTTAATCCATAATTGCCACAGATCCGAACCTTCCGCGTTGCCGATGTTTAACAGGTACTCATAACGGCCGTCGGCCTTTAAGCAGTCAAAATACCATTTATCTTTTGAATTTTGCGTGTCCAGTGACGCGTTTTCATGGGGCTGAAAGTCCTCAAACAGCATCCCCTCAAAGATAGAATACTGGTTGCGGGCAGGTTCTTCCACCCCAAAGGATAAAACTGCATTGTCGAGCATACCGATATAATCCATCATTTCGTTGTATGCGGCCAGTTTTTTCTCTGCGTTTTCCTCGTCGCCAAACCATTCCGTAACCGCGATGGATTTGGCGGATTTT
The DNA here is from genome assembly GCA_009776385.1 of Clostridia bacterium. Classification (GTDB taxonomy): domain Bacteria; phylum Bacillota; class Clostridia; order Christensenellales; family Aristaeellaceae; genus WRFT01. The sequence goes on along the minus strand of WRFT01000040.1, from coordinate 742 downwards.
TGCGCCAGAACAAGATCGCTGCTAATATAAAAAGCAAACCGTTCAGCTATTTCGGTGGAAGAGGAACGGGCCGTATTTTCGGATAAACTGCCGTTTACGGAGTATAGCACCACCCATACGGAAACAGCCGTTATGACGAATATAATCGCAATAAGCAGGATATTAATATTCCGTGCCCGCTGCGCGATTCGGTTAACCGCCCTTCCTCCCCTTTTAACGGTGATCGGCCGGTTTGATTGTGCCATGATATACTCCCCCTGCGTGACAAGATATTGTTTAAACTTTGATAGCCGCGAAAGCTTCTTTTACGGAAAGGAACACGTCCACAACAACGGGGTCAAAGTGTTTTCCGGCGCCGTCTATAATAATTTGACAAGCCTCGTCATGGGTAAACGGTTTTTTATACGGCCGCTCGGATACCAACGCATCGTAAACATCTACCAGCGCCATTAAGCGCCCTTGTAACGGGATTTCCGCTTCAACCAGCCCGTACGGATATCCCTTCCCGTCCCAGCGCTCATGATGGAAACCCGCAAACAGCTTGGCGTAGCTCAAAAAGGTTTCTTCATCGCCCGTATGCGACACAATTTGGTTGATGATTTGCTCACCCTTGATGGTATGTGTTTTCATCTGGACGAACTCCTCGTCAGTCAGCTTGCCGGGCTTATTTAATATAAGATCTGAAATAGATATCTTTCCCACGTCATGTAAACGCGCGGAAGAAACAGATAAATCATGGTCG
>WRFT01000039.1 GCA_009776385.1 Clostridia bacterium | reverse complement strand
TTGCGGTTGACGGCTTTGCCCGTATTGTTAGCCGCGTCCATCAACTCGCCCGCCAGCCGTTCGGCCATCGTCTTCTCCCCGCGTTTACGGCTGAAATCCACGATCCATCGGAGCGCCAGGGTCTGACGTCTTTCGGGCCTGATTTCGATAGGCACCTGATAAGTAGCACCGCCAACCCGGCGCGCTTTGACTTCCAACTGCGGGCTGACATTGGCTACAGCAGATTGAAACACCTCGCCGGCATCCTTGCCGGTTTTGGCCTTAATCCTATCGAAGGCAGAATAGCAGACATTTTGCGCGATGCCGCGCTTTCCGTCCAGCATGATTTGATTAATTAACTTGGTTACAACCACCGTACCGTATAGCGGATCCGGCAGTATTTCTCGTTTAGGTATAAAACCGCGTCGGGGCATGTACGTTCCTCCTTATGCATCTTCTGCCCGATCCCCGCGTTTCAGCACGACGCCGGGTTTATTGGGCACTTTACGTCCGGTTTGGATTGCATACTCCGAAAAGCCGTTCCAACTTTTCGGACAAATCCTCACGTGACAGGCAAGTACTCGGGCCGATGATTACTTCTTCGGGCGTTTTGCGCCGTACAAGGACCTGGCCTGCATACGCTTGGCAACGCCGGCTGTATCCAACGCGCCGCGTATGATATGATAGCGGACGCCGGGTAGATCCCGGACACGGCCGCCCCGAATCAGCACAACACTATGTTCTTGCAGGTTGTGACCGATTCCCGGTATATAACAAGTCCCCTCGATTTGGTTTGTCAACCGAATCCTGGCGATTTTTCGCAGCGCTGAGTTCGGTTTTTTGGGCGTCGTTGTTTTCACGCTAAGGCAAACACCGCGTTTTTGCGGACAGCCTTGCAGAATCGGCGCGGTGGACTTGTTGATTTGCTTCTCTCTTCCCTTACGGATCAATTGGTTGATCGTGGGCATTCAAGCACCTCCATGATGATGATCTATAAAAACTCCGCAACCCTCGGAGCGCTTATAGCGACAGAAAACGGTTAACCCTCCGCGTCAGCCGATTGCCTCGTGATCCGGCTTGAATAAACCGGCCGCGGCCGTACCGACGTTTATCTTGCATAGCAGGCCCAGTTCCTTCATGGTGTTGATACGGACGACCGGGATATGATTATCCTCCGCCGCGGACATAACGCGCCTGAAGATATAATCATCCGCATCCATGGCGACAAAGACGGTTTGAAGCGTTTGCTTTTGAAGTTCGCGCAGAATCTGTTTGGTTCCGACGACCCGTTTGTCCGCCATGCCCAACGCTTCGCGCAACCCCAGAAACCCCCTTCATCGTGCCTGCTGCCCTTAAAAAAACGCGAAAAAAAACGCGCGCTCTAACGGCGCGAGTATGATAGCATTGATTAGTTGAAAAGTCAAATTTTACATATGATAACGGATATGATGTCATGTCTTCCCCGGTGATGCCGCTGCCGCCGTTTTTTCACCCGCTAAGTCAAGCAGGCTGGTACTCTGCCTCGACCTTCTGCCGTCCCCTGGCGCCGGTTAGGCGGGGGCATGACATCCGAGAAAGGACGCGAGTTCCATTTAAGAAAATGAGGGTAAAAACAAGCGACTGGCGTACACCCCAGGTAGACACGGCGAATAACGCGTTTCCGCGAATCCACCCCTATAAACGAGCCGTTCACCGACTGTCAATATTATTGTAGGGAAACCGGTAGGCGCTGTCAACAGATAACACGCATACAACGCGTTGCTTTTCTCGTGACACGATTCATTTTACTCATTTCTATTCCCGCGCATCATCAAGAGCCGACATGGTGCGGAGCATATCCTGTGCCGCACGGAGCCTTTCGGCGGAAAGCTCCGCTTCCGCCAGAAGTGAAGCTACTTCCGCCGCCAAGTCACCTTCACGCGCTTGGCCGTCATGAATATCCGCTGTAGCGTATGCCAATGCTTCGTTCGCGTCCAGAATTTGGTTTTCCAACTCCTCCTTGACAGCGATAAGCGCGTCTTTGTTAAGGATAATATCATTTTTTAGCTGAATTGCCGCATCTCTCTCCGTAAGAAAGCGCTGCCTTTGACCGGTTTGATGATAAACAAGCAACGCCATACAAATAACCGCGGCAATCAGCAGCGCATATAGAACGATTCCGCCCCCACGAACGGAAGCAGGCTTGTTATTATTTTCAGACCTCTTAAACCCCTTATTCATCATTTCCATTTGTATTCAAGCCGTTATCGGATAGTGAACTTTCTTCCACTAAACGCGCAATCTGTTCTTCTACTGCCAAAAGCGCTTTCGTATCCGCGTCAATTTGCCTGCGCAGACCGCGTCTTTGCCCGCGCAAATCATCAATTTGTTCTGTTATTATTATCGCTTTGGGCAGCGTCTCATCTAATTCTGCTTTAACCTGCGGCCATACCTGCAGATAGGTATCGTATTCCGCCTGCTGCTTTTTCATTTTCGCCGTTTCCAACGCGATATCATCCCGTATGTCTCGGTTATATTCCTTTAATGCCTCATTACCAATAAATAACAGGATGTGCGTGAATGAAAAAGCAAGCATCAAGACCACAAACACCCATGCCGCTCCTTTTCGCATATGCACCTTCCTTGCTATAGGCTGTAAGCCTTAAGATATATATTCGGATACCGTACGTTTTTCATTGCATTTATCTGTTTTTCGTTTCTTGATAAGCGTTATGTTTCCCTTCCTTTGCGCAGCCGCTCACGATGATACATTTTTAAAATACAATTAAAAAACAATCTATGTGCGTTGTGATGCTTTACTTTTAAAAAAAACCTGTTATAGTTCAATGCATTAGCACGCTAAAGTGTTAAAGCACAAAGGAGGAAAAAAACAGTGAAAAAATCTTGTATCGCTCTGGCTTTGGTGTTGACTCTGTTTGCGGGTATGTGCGTCCTGGCGGATGGTTCATTGGATGCCGTAAAGGAAAAGGGTACCCTGATACTGGGCTTGGATGATAGTTTCGCGCCCATGGGCTACCGTAATGAAGACAATGAAATTGTTGGTTTTGACATCGACTTGGCCCGTGAGGTATGTTCGCGGTTAGGCGTCGAGTTAATACTGCAACCCATCGAATGGCTGCTTAAAGAACAGCAGCTGACACTCAGGAACATCGACTGTATTTGGAACGGCATGTCCCGCACGGACGAGCGTGAGAAATCCATGGCGCTGTCGATGAACTATATGAACAATAAAATCGTCCTGATGGTGAATGACCCGGTATACATGTCAAGGGATGATTTGGCCGGAAAGATAGTTGCGGTACAATCCGGGTCCTATGCAGAGGAAGTGCTGGCAAGTGAGGATTGCGCCGAGTTTAACGCGTCATTGAAGGGCACGCGCGCCTACGCAGATTATGTACAAGCGACGATGGCACTAAAAAACGGTAATGTGGACGCCATCGCCATAGACTTGGTGGTCGCCAATTACCGCATCAACAGCTTTGGCGACGCGTCGTTAAGAACCATAGATAACCTCGCGGATGACTTGTACTGCGTCGGGTTCCGCTTGGATGATATCGCGCTGCGCGACGCGGTGGACAGTGTATTGACCGGTATGGCAGGGGATGGTTCGCTGGATGCCATCTGCCAAAAGTGGTTTGGCGAAAACATATCCATAATAACAGCCGAGTAGCTTCAAGATGCTGATAAAGTTTTTCAACGATCCTGAAAGACTATGGAAACTCGTTACCTTGCTCACAAGCGGGGTAGGCACGACTTGCGCGATTTTCGCCCTTACACTTCTGCTTTCAGCGCCGCTGGGTATCCTGGCGGCGCTGGCGCGTATGTCCAAACATACCGCAGTACGCGGCCCCGTAATCTTTTACATTTACATTATGCGCAGTACGCCCCTGATGCTGCAGATCGTTTGCTTTTACTATTTGTTACCGCAGCTGCTACCGTTTAGGGCGAATCCATTCGGGACCGTCATCTTCGCCTTTGTTATTAACTACGCCGCGTATTTCGCGGAGATATTCCGAGGAGGCATACAAGCCATACCCGTAGGACAGCGCGAAGCGGGTCATGTACTGGGATATGAACGTACGCAGGTTTTTATGCGTATCATCCTGCCGCAAGCCATCAAGAATGTGATGCCCGCCGTAACCAACGAGGTCATTACATTGGTAAAGGATACGGCGCTGGCCAGTACCGTAGCAATTACGGAAATCATGATAATAGCCAAACAACAGGTAAGCGTTTCCAGTTCCGTGGAACCATTTCTACTGGCGATGATTCTATACATGATATTAAACGGAATCGCAGGCCAGTTTTGCAAACTCGCCGAGAAGCGATTGGGTTATTACTGATGGAGAGAGGTTGCATGTTAACAGCGGATCACATCACAAAGCATTACGGCCATTTATGTGTTATAAACAACCTATCCCTGTGTATAGCCAAAGGCGAAGTCGTTGCCATTATCGGCCCGAGCGGGTCGGGGAAAAGCACGCTGCTTCGATGCCTTAACCAACTTGAAAAAATTGATGACGGAACAATCGCACTGGACGGAATGTTTTTATGCCGCAGCGCGGAGGGTCGCGCGCAATACACGCAAGCAGCCATCCTTCGTAAAATAACATTGCGAATGGGGATGGTTTTCCAAAGCTATCATTTGTTTCCGCATATGAATGTGATAACGAATATTACAGACGCGCCGATACATGTCAAACGCATGCCTGCTGCAAAGGCACTCAAACTTGGTAAAGAACTGCTTGAACGAGTGGGGTTATCTGATAAGGCTCAAGCCTACCCGCATCAACTTTCCGGAGGCCAAGCGCAGCGCGTAGCCATAGCGCGCGCCTTATGCATGGAACCGGAGATACTGTGTTTTGATGAGCCCACATCCGCACTGGATCCGGAAATAACCAATGAGGTATTATCCGTGATACGCGACTTGGCTAAGGAACAGATGACCATGTTGGTGGTCACCCACGAAATGGGATTTGCCAGAGAAGTATCCCACCGTATTATATTCATGGAAAACGGCGGCATCGTTGAGCAAGGGTCTCCGGCGTCGGTTTTTTCATCGGCCAATCCGCGTACCAGGCAGTTTATCGGGTTTTAAAGGGATAATCTTACCACTAAACCTATACCTCGATGACCCCCATATAATCCTTACGAACATCTCCGGACATGAAGACGTGCCCGTCCTTTGTATAACGGATAACCAACTCGCCGCCTATAAGCCGGACGGTAATATAGGTATCTTTGTCGCACAAGCCGCATTCTACCGCGGCAACGGCGATGGCGCAAGCGCCGGTACCGCAACCCCATGTTTCTCCGATACCGCGTTCCCATACGCGTGCCTTTAAAACGTTGCGATTAAGCAGTGTGGCAAAGCTGACATTGACACGCTCCGGGAATTGCCTGTCATTCTCGATAGCGGGCCCTAAAACGGGAAGACGGACACGGCTGACATCCTGAACGAACTGTATGACATGCGGATTGCCCATGGACAAACAAGTCACCATACGATCTTCACCCGCCAAACGCATCACACGGTTAACGGCGCGTTCACCGTCCAGCAGAACCGGAATGTCAGAGGGCGTAAAAATAGGCATGCCCATATCCACTTGCACAGACACGACGATATCGTCCCTCAGAAACAGATTTAGTTTGCGCAAACCGGCTTTTGTTTGAATGGTCATGCAGGTATCTTGTACCCTCCCTGATTCGTACAGATACTTCGCTACACAGCGAATGGCATTGCCGGCCATTTGGCTTTCGGATCCATCGGCGTTGAACACGCGCATGTATGCGTCCGCGCATGACGAGGGCTCTATCAGGATGATGCCTTCGCCTCCGATGGATTTTCTGCGATCCGAAAGCTGTACACTCAGTGAACTCGGGCTGATGACCGGCTGATCAAAACAATCAAAGAAAATATAGTCATTACCCGTTCCTCTCATTTTAATAAAACGCAGGCTTTGCCTTTCTTTGCGCATGTGATTGATATCCACCAACTCAATGCTCGACTGCGTATAGCCCGATATTAACGCGTTTGCCAGCGCGTTGGCGGTATCGAGGCTCGTAAAGACGGGAATGGCGCGTTCCAGCGCCATGCGCCTTATCTTTACGCTGACCCGGTCCGTGGCGCGGCCCTTTGACGAGGTGGACAGAATATAGCGGATATTGCCTAAAGACAACATATTCTCGACCATCTCACGGCGAACAACCGCGGCAGACAGCCCGTGATTGACGAGTACTTGAGCCGTTCCAGGCGTCGCGTACAGCGAAAGCCCAAGGGAGAGGTAGCGCCTGGCGGTATCGACAGCCTCGGCTTTATCCGCGTCGCACACCGTCATAAACATACCGCCATCCCGCCGCATACCGTAACCGGCAGCCACAAGCCCTTTATACATCGCCTCTTCGAGTGTCGAGCCGATTCCGAGCGCTTCACCGGTGGATTTCATTTCCGGGCCCAAATGCGTATCCACATCTTGCAATTTTTCAAACGAAAAGGCCGGTACTTTCACGGCATAGTACGGGCTTTGTTTATATAAGCCCGTACCATAACCCATTTCGGAAAGCTTTTCACCCATCATAGCCCGTACCGCCAGATCCACCATCGGGACGCCCGTAACTTTACTGATATACGGAATTGTACGGGATGCGCGCGGATTTGCTTCAATGACATATATTTCATTATGAAAGATAACATACTGAATATTGACCAATCCAACAGTATGCAATTCCAGAGCGATACTTCGCGTCGCCCCGATAATACGCTGCGCCACGAATCCGGAAAGATTCCACGCCGGGTAGACGGCAATCGAATCACCGGAGTGAACGCCCGCGCGTTCAATATGCTCCATGATACCGGGCATTAATATATCCTCGCCGTCGCAAATCGCATCCACTTCGACTTCAACGCCCTGAAGATATTGATCGATGAGAATTGGGTTTTCAATGCCGCCGGCCAGAATGATTTGCATGTACTATGCGATATCCTCATCCCTGTCGGCTATGATCATGTTTTGACCACCCAACACATAAGACGGGCGCACCAATACGGGATACCCCAGTTCATTGGCGACTTTAGTCGCATCCTCGGCAGTCATAACCGCAGACCCGCGCGGCCTTTTTATGCCTAAACGTTCCATGGCCGAATCGAAACGCTTTCTGTCTTCAGCCAAGTCGATACTATCCGCTGAAGTACCGAGTATCTTTACGCCCGCGTGATGAAGCGGTTTGGTTAATTTAATTGCCGTTTGGCCGCCGAAAGCCGCGACGACCCCCATCGGTTTTTCAACCGCGATGACGCTTAAGACATCTTCGGCAGTTAAAGGTTCAAAATAGAGCCTGTCCGCGGTGTCAAAATCTGTTGACACTGTTTCGGGGTTGTTATTTATCATGACGGAGTCATATCCCAGTTTTTTTAAGACTCGGACACAATGCACCGACGCATAATCAAACTCGATCCCCTGCCCGATGCGGATGGGGCCTGCGCCTAAAACGATAACCACAGGTTTCCGCTGCCCTTCCGCGGTAACCTGCGGCCCCGCTTCATTCTCTTCATCGTACGTGGCGTAAAAATAGGAAGCGCCGGCATCAAACTCGGCGGCGCAGGTATCAACCGCCTTATAAACCGGCAGACGCGGGCTAGCCACGGGGACACCGGTTAAACGCGTAATGGCACTGTCCGGAAAACCTAACTGCTTGGCTTCCCGGTAACAGGCTTCGCTAAGCTGACACGCTTCCAGTTTCTTTTCCATGCGGATCAACCGAAGCAGTTTATTAATAAAGAAGGCGTCCATCTGTGTCGTTTGGCAGAGTATGTCCACACAACACTCGTCGCGGCGAAGCGCCTCATAAACGGCGAAGAGCCGCTCATCGGTACAAGACGCGATGAGCGCGAATAAATCGTCCTGCGATAATGCCGCCATTTTATCCATACGCAGGGTATCCACGCCGATCTCCGCACCGCGTACCGCCTTCATGAGCGCTTGTTCTAAGTTAATGCCTATAGCCATGACCTCGCCGGTCGCTTTCATTTGCGTTCCCAACGCGCGCCGGCCATAGATAAATTTATCAAAAGGCCATTTAGGAAACTTGACTACTACATAATCAAGTGATGGTTCAAACGCCTCAAGGGTCATGCCGGTCATACTGTTACGCAGTTCTCGGAGCGTATAACCCACCGCGATGAGTGATGCCGTCTTGGCAATAGGGTATCCGGTAGCCTTTGACGCAAGCGCTGAGGAGCGCGACACGCGGGGGTTGACCTCTATAACCGCGTATTGGCCTCCGTCCGGCCTCAGCGCAAACTGGCAGTTACAGCCGCCTTCCACTTTTAACGCCGAGACGATTCGCAGCGCCGCGTCACGCAGTGTCTTCATTTCGTTATCCGTCAATGTCAAGGCCGGCGCGACGACGATACTGTCGCCGGTATGTACCCCTACAGGGTCGATGTTTTCCATGGAACAGACAGCCGCAACGCTGCCCGTGGCATCCCTAATGACCTCAAACTCGATTTCTTTCCAACCGGAGATGCTTTTTTCGATGAGTATTTGGCCGATAGGCGATAAACGAAGCCCTGCGGATGCCACCGCTTCCAGTTCTGCCGCGTCAGCGCAGATACCGCCGCCCGTTCCGCCTAAGGTATACGCCGGCCGCACAATGACCGGATACCCAATTTCCTCTGCGCGAATCAGGGCATCGGGCAGATTTTCCGCAATATCCGACGCCGCGCAGGGTTCCCCGATTTCCTGCATGGCTTGTTTAAACAAGAGCCGGTCTTCGGCCTTTTCGATGGTTTCACAGTTCGCGCCGAGAAGCTGCACATGATGCATGTCCAGGAAGCCTTCTTTGGCCAGTTGCATCGACAGTGTTAACCCGCTTTGACCGCCCAGTGTTGACAGCAGGCCATCCGGCTTTTCGGCAATGATAATACGTTTGAGAACCTCAAGCGTCAGCGGCTCGATGTAAATTTTAGCGGCGGACGCGTGATCTGTCATGATGGTGGCAGGATTGGGGTTGATTAATATGACTTCCAAGCCCGCTTCCCTAAGCGCTTTGCAGGCTTGCGAACCGGCATAATCAAACTCAGCGGCCTGGCCAATGACGATAGGACCTGATCCGATAATCATCACACGACGCAGCATAGGGTTTAACGGCATGGACGATACCCCCTTATCAGATCGGTAAAGTGCCAAAGCACATTGGAAACACACGGGTAAGAACGCGGTGTTTCCGGGTAGAATTGAACGGAAAACGCCGGAATATGAAGGTACTCTAAGCCTTCGCAAGTTCCGTCGTTAAGGTTTTTATGTATCACACGCGCATGAGGCGGAAGCGTAAGGTCATCAACGGCATGAAAATGGTTTTGAAGGGTTAAAAACACATTACCGCGCAAATCCTGTACAGGCAGCGCGGCACCATGATGCCCGCAGCGCATTTCATTGACCTGTGCGCCCATGGCCAGCGCCAGAAGAAGATGCCCCAAACCCACGCCCATCATTGGCACGCCGGATGAGGCAATATCATATGCCGTTTTTATATAAGATGTACAAGATGCGGGCAAGCCCGGTCCGCCGGACAGTATGACCCCATCGGGATGGACGGCCAGCGCGTCTTTGGCGCTTGCGTCCGCGGGCATCACTGTCACCTTACAACCGCAACGCTTCAAATCCCTCATCAGTTCTGCGCGCGTTCCGCAATCCAGGATGACAACACGCGGGCCGTCTGCTTGTTCATCGGCCTGTACAGCATCCCCACACTCGGGTTCGGGCCAAACGATATGCTCCGATAAAAGCCGTATGGTTTCCGTCACATTTGGCTCGTCATGTACAAGCGCCGCGTTCATCTCACCCGAGGTTCGAATAGCCTTAACAACGGCTCGCGTGTCTACGTCTGTCAGACATGGAATACCGTGTTCGGCAAGATAGCGTCCGAGTGTTTCAGGCCCGTCGGGCAGGAGGGATTCATTTTGTAAATCACGCACAATCAGCGCGGAAAGTAAAGGCTTCTGAGGAGGATGACCATACTCGTCCATCATACGCGCGCCAAACATAGGGAAAGACGGCACGACCATCATACCCTTATAGCCGGGGTCTGTTAGTACTTCTCCGAATCCCGTCATTCCCGTGAAGAATAGCAGCCTCGATACCGCGTTTTTATGCGCGCCGACCGACCGACCCTTAAAAACACGGCCATTCTGTAGCACCAGATAACCTGCCTTTTCCAAGACGACACTTCCTATCCCAGTAATGTTACTAATATTGCTTTTTGTACATGCAACCGGTTTTCTGCTTCAGTGTATATTTCATCCGCGTGACGCGCAAACACTTCCGCGGTAATCTCTTCTCCGCGGTGAGCCGGCAGGCAATGCTGGACAAGACAGTCCGCTTTAGCGGCTTTAAGCAGTTCGGTATTTACCTGATAACCTTGAAAAGCCGCCATGCGTTTTTCCTGCTCCTCTTCCTGCCCCATGGATGCCCATACATCAGTGAAAACCACATCGGCGTCTTCAACGGCTTCCTCGGGACGCTCCGTCAACAGAAAAGACTGACCCGCCGCGAAATGTATGATATCCTCATGCGGCCCGTATCCGGCCGGACATGCCAACGCAACACGCATACCTGCTTTTAAACAACCAACCGCGATAGAGTTAGCCATATTATTGCCATCGCCGATATAGCAGGCTTTCAAACCCTCCAGATGCCCCTTATACGCACGGATAGTCATTAAATCGGCCAACACTTGGCAAGGATGCGCAAAATCGGTTAAACCGTTAATCACGGGTATCGAACCATACGCGGCCATGTCCTCAACATCCTGCTGCGCAAAGGTTCGTATCATCAACCCGTCCACATAACGCGATAATACGCGCGCCGTATCCTCAATCGGTTCACCGCGGCCCAGTTGCAGATCCCGGGCGCTTAAAAACATAGCGTGACCGCCTAACTGATACATACCGGCCTCAAAGGAGACGCGTGTCCGCGTTGATGACTTGACGAAAATCATACCCAGCGTCTTACCCTGAAGAATAGGATGAGATACCCCTCTCTTCCGTTCATCCTTTAGCTTATCTCCCCAGTCCAGGAGATGGCGAATATCCTCTTCTGATAAGTCAAGCAGTT
>WRFT01000038.1 GCA_009776385.1 Clostridia bacterium | reverse complement strand
TTTCTCCCGGCCAGACCCGAGGCGGCCGCGGCACTTCGCCCCCGTTTACCGCGCCTCCCGCGCGGGACATGCGTGTCCCCGGCCCGCCGGATAACCGCGTACCCGTTTCGAGGCCGCCTCAGCGGCGGAGTGAGGCCGAAAATCCCTCCGAAGCGCGGGTGCCCGGCCGGCCGGAATACCAAAAAAATGAGCACCGGCCGCAGAGCCGCCCGATACCGGCGCCGCCTGCATTAAAAGACACGGCCATCCAAGAAGATACGCGCGAAAACCTCCTGTCCGGCCGTAATCCCATACGGGAAGCCATCAAGAGCGGGCGCGATATCGAAAAACTGCTCGTAGTCAAAGGCGAACTGTCGGGTACGGCCAGAGCCATCGTCATGGAGGCCAAGGAGAAACGCATTCCGGTACAGGTGGTGGAACGCGAGCGTCTGGATGAATTGACTCGCAACCATCAAGGCATGGTGGCGTTTGCTTCCGCCTATCATTACGCCGATGTAAAGGATATGCTTGCGCTGGCGCGTGAGCGGGGAGAGGAGCCCTTTTTAATCATTTTAGATGGGGTAACCGATCCGCATAATTTGGGCGCCATCATCCGTACCGCGGAATGTTCGGGGGCGCATGGGGTCATCGTTCCCGTGCGGCGAAGCGCGGGGCTGACGCCCGCCGCGGTTCGCGCGTCCGCGGGCGCGGTGGAGCATCTTCCGGTGGCGCGTGTGACAAACTTATCCCGCCTTATACAAGATTTGCGGCGCGAGGGCATATGGTTCTATGCCGCCGACGCGCGCGGCGAGGATTACGCCTCCGTGGATTTTAAGGGCGGCGTTGCCTTGGTTATCGGCGCGGAAGGCGACGGCATCAGCCGCCTGGTACTGGAATACTGTGATAAGCACATCGCCCTGCCGTTGAAGGGGCGCGTTGCCTCCTTGAACGCGTCGGTGGCGGCGGGCGTGTTGATGTACCGCGTCCTTGCCTCACGCGGCACATGAAGCCGCTGCTGCTGGTAGACGGATACAATGTAATCGGCGCGTGGCCGGAGGCAAGGGAAAAAGGATACGCGTTGGATGAAAGCCGGGACCGGCTCTTTCATCTTTTACAAGATTACGCGGGGTACTCGGGCGAAGAAGTGGTACTGGTGTTCGACGGACACAAATCCGAACGCAGAACCCGCCATGTGGACGGGCATCCGGGCGCTTCCGTCGTATACACCAGGCAGGGCGAAACAGCGGACAGCTATATCGAACGCCAGGTGTATTTGTGCCCCAAGTACCGGCAGGTTCGCGTGGCGACCAATGACGCGCTGGAGCAGTCCCAAAGCCTGGCAAAAGGCGCGACCCGCGTGACGGCCGGGGAGCTGCTTCGTTCTCTCAAGGAAATACGTCAGGGCGAGTCGCGCCGCTATGTACAGGCAGGCATGGCAAAGAAAAACCCCATCGCTTCCAGGCTGACGGCGCAGCAGCGTGATATTCTGGAGCGGCTGAGGCGCGGCGGTTAATTTCCCGGACAGGATGCGAGATGATGTGTATGTATGATGACCCGGCGCAGGACGAAACGGAAGGCGGCGCGGACACCGACCGTGAGTTGTTGTGCTGCGGCTTTGACGGGCTTCCCGACGAGGAGGTCGTCGTGCAGGCCAAGGAGGGAGACGGCCTGGCGATGGAGTACCTGCTGAATAAGCATAAAAACTTCGTTCGAACCAAGGCCAGAAGCTATTTTTTAATCGGAGCAGATCATGAGGATATCGTACAGGAGGGCATGATTGGCCTGTATAAAGCCGTACGTGATTATAACCCGGACAAGTTAAGCGCGTTCCGCGCCTTCGCGGAACTGTGCGTCACCCGTCAAATTATTACCGCCATTAAAACCGCCACGCGGCAGAAGCATATTCCCTTAAACAGTTATGTTTCTTTAAACAAGCCCTTGTACGATGAGGAATCCGAGCGGACGCTTTTGGATATCATTGTGGGCAACAGGGTGACCAACCCGGAGGATTTAATGATTAACCGGGAAGATTTGTCCGCCGTTCGCGAAAAGATAGACGAGGCGCTTTCCCCTTTGGAACAGGAAGTGCTGGCGGCGTATTTATCCGGAAAGTCCTATCAGGAAATTGCCGCCGCGCTGGGCAGGCATGTTAAATCCATTGATAACGCACTGCAGCGTGTCAAGCGTAAATTAGAGAGGATTCGCGATGACAATCTGGAGTAAACGATACCGTAAGGAGGGGTTTATATAGCCGCATCCATCCATTATGACGCGGAGCAAAGGCTTTATTTTTCCGGGCTCGATTGTGACTGCCCCATGCGGCATGCCCATCCGGAGCAAGCGGTTTACGTGGGAGACGGGCTGCTTAATGCCCTTGCGCGCCTGCTTTCCCGCCATCTGCCCGGCAAGCGTTGTGTTCTGGTGACGGACAATGTGCTTTGGCCCTTATACGGGCAGCAGGTAACCGCCCACTTACGGGAAGCCGGATACACCGTGGAGGCCTGTGTGCTTGAAAGGGAGCAGAAGGTAGAGCCGGACGAGGCGGCTTGCGGTGATATTTTAATGTCCTTTGCCGAAAAGCCGGATTTTTTTGTATCCGTAGGCTCCGGCGTATTGACGGATTTGGTACGTTTTATCGCCGCGCGCTGCGGGCTTCCCTTTTGCGCGGTCGCGACCGCGCCCTCCATGGACGGGTATACGTCGGCCATCGCGCCCCTCCTGTACCATGGGGTAAAGGCGCACATCAACGCCGTCAGCCCTCAGTTGATTGTATGTGATTTGGCGGTACTCTGTCAGGCGCCTTTGCATATGATAGCCTCCGGCGCGGGCGATGTGCTGGGCAAGTATATCGCTTACGCGGACTATATGCTGGGGCATATTGTTAATGACGAGGTGTTTTGCCATACCTGCGCCCAAATGTGCCTGGCCGCGGCCGACAAGGTATTAACGCACGCGGAAGCTATCAGCGCGCGCACCCCGGCAGGTATCCGCGTGCTGACAGAAGCGCTGTTAATGACGGGCTTGACCATCTCCATCATCGGCAGCACGCGCTGCGTGGCGTCCATGGAGCATAACATGGCGCATTACTGGGAAATGATGAAGCTGTACCGTGGCCAAACCGCGCCGCCGCACGGCGCGTCGGTGGGGGTGGCGGCACTGTTGCTTGTGCCGCTCTACCATCAGTTTGTGCTGGAGGATGTTTCCGCCATACGGGAAGACCCAGCCATAGCCGCGCGTCTTTCGCGGGAAGAGACACATGCCTTTGTTCTTGCGGCATACGGTGAAACGGCGGCAAACGCTTTAATGAAAGTGAATCCGCAAATCTTTATATCAGAAACAATGCATCGCGCCCGTATTCAAAGGGTAAAGGAACAAATTGAGCCAATTCGCGCGGTCTTTCATAAAATGCCGGACGAAAACCGCTTAAGGCAAGCCTTGCAGACGCTCGGCGCTCCGCTGACCTGCCAAGATTTAGGTGTTGATGACGAAATGCGCAACCTGTCTCTGCACTGCGCGGCGGACTACCGCGTCCGTTATACGTTAACCAAGATGCTCAGAGAATGCGGCCTCCTTCATAAATACCTGGCGGCATATCCCTTGCCGGACGGGATGGCCCGGGACACAGCAGAATCATAGGCGCATCCGCCGTATTCTTGTATTTAAATGAATACCTTCCCCGTTTTATAGGATGAGACACTCCGCCTGCTGCATTTTTTCGATGACAGGCACATCAAAGGGGCAGCGCGTTTCGCATTGCCCGCATTGGGTGCAGTCTTTCCCCCGGGCTTGAAGGTGATGATAATGCGCGCGAATGGATGGCGGGATGCGCTGCTCATTGAGCAGCGCGATATCCAGATAACGGTTGACGGCGGCGATGTCGATGTTTTCGGGGCATGGCCCGCAATGCCCGCAGTAGACGCATTGACCCATAAAATCGTTACGGACGCCGCTGATGACGCGGGAAAAATCTTTTTCCTTGTCGGAGAGGCTAAAATACGTGAGCATATCTCGCATTTCGTCTGCCGTTTGGCAGCCCGGCAGCACGCTGGCCACCGCCGGCCTGGACAGCGCGTAATGGACGCATTGCGCCGCCGTCAACGGTTCGGCATAGGGCGTGTGCTCACGCGACAGCAGTTTACCGGCGCCCAGCGTCTTCATCGCCGTCATGCCGATATCATTCTTGGCGCATAGTTTATAAAGCAGCGCGCGCGTGGGATCCATGCCGCGAAACAGGTCCGCGCCGAACCCCGTTTCAATATGGTCAAAAACATACGCGGCGGAAGGAAGCATATCAAAAGCGGGATTGACGCTGAACATCATCATATCAACCAGGCCCGTCTCGATGACGCGCATGGCCGTTTCGGGGTTATGCGAGCTGAAACCGATGTACCGTATATCGCCCTTATCTTTCAATTGCCGGGCATAGTTAATAAAATCCGTTTCAAACACGTCCGCGTAATCCTTGGGGGTGTCAATAAAAAAAAGCATTCCGTAGTCGATATACCCGAATAGGCGCAGCAATTCTTCAAAAGCGCGCCGGATGACGGCGGGGTCACGGCTGATATCGTATTGTTGATGGATATTGGTCGAGCCGATATGCCCTTGAATTTGTACATGGCCGCGTTGTTTTCCAAGCGCCTTTTGAATGTTTTCACGCACTTCCGTTCCGGGCATGAACACATCCATGATGTTCACGCCGCCTTCCAATGCCGCGCGAATGGTCTCTTCCACCTGCGCAAAGGGCTTGCCGTCCAAGTGTTCGCAGCCCAGTCCGATAGCGCTTACCTTCTGCCCGGTTCTTCCCAACCGCCTATACTCCATATGCCTGTCTCCCCTCTCATGTTGCACGCATGGCGCGTTCTTTGGGTTAGCGTCCGTACGCGTCGATACCGCGCAGCAGTTCCAATTCGCGGATACGGCGCGCGTTGGTATACATTTTACGGGATATCACAACGCCCTTCCGGTAGTAAAGTGTGATGACGGGCGCGTCCTGTGTAAAAATATCTTGTATATGATGCATCGCCTGTTGGTAATGCGCGGCATCCGGAGAGCCTCCCCGAAGCGTATTGAAAGCGTCATCCATGGCCTTATTGCTGTAGCGCATATAGTTCATGGTGTTGTTGGTCATCAATATAAAACCGGGATCCTGCGCCGGGTCCATGTTTACCGCGCACAGCGCCAGGTCGTACCCGCGCGACTTCAGCTTGGCGGCCGCGTCGGCCTGCGTATCCATGATGATGCTGACGGAGAAACCGATGGCTTCCAGTTCATCGGCGATAAGGGCCGCCGTAGCGGACCTTACATCGTTTTCCGGCTCCTCATAAACAAGCAGCCGTATATGAAGCCGTTGGTTTTTTTCTCTGCCCGGCACCACGCGTTCCCGCACGCCGTCATCCGCGTAGACATACCATCCATCCTCTTCCAGCAACCGTACGGCCAGTTCCGGGTTATAGTCATATTCACCCGGATACTCCTTGGAAAGCCAGGTGCCCGGCTGTACCGGCGTGTCGGCGCGGTCCGCCATGCCTAAATAAACCTGCTTAATAATCAGGTCGGTGTTAATGGCGTGGCGGACAGCCTTACGGACATTCACGCTTTTCAACGCCTGCTCGGTGTGGTTAATGTAAAGCATCTCCAGTTGATGCGAGCGGTAGTCCAAACTGACGGAAGTGATACCCGTTTTATATTGGGAGGCCGATATATTGCGCGTAAACAGCGCGTCCACACGCGAATACTCATATGCTGTGATTAACTCTTTGTTATTGAGGTGAAAAACAGCCATAATCTCCCGTATCTGCGGCGGCGTTTGCCACCACAGCGGGTTGAATTCCAACCACATCAGCTCTTGAGGCTGAAACTGCGTAATGACGTACGCGCCCGTTCCGGGCGGGTTTTCCCATTCCAGCTTATCGGCGGGCAGAATGGGAAAAAGCAGGGCATAAAGAAACCCATAATAGCTCCGTCTCGTTTTAAAAACAACCGTTCGCGCGTCCGGGGCCGATACGGAACTGACAAAATACGCCAAATTCCGGTAGTAACCGGGCCCTTGCGCGCTTCCGCCCTCCTCTTGCTGATCTTGCGCGACTCTGTTTAATATATACTGCGCCGTGGCCGCCACATCCCGGGCAGTCAGCGGAGTACCATCCGAAAAGTAAATATTGTCCCGCAGCGTAAAGGTCCATGTTTTGCCGCCGTTTGTTTCAATCCAGCTTTCCGCCAGCCGGCCGGCCGGCCGGTAATCATCGTCAATCTCGATGAGCGAATCGTACACCACGGCGTATAGAGATTGAATATCACGCTCCAACGGTTCCAACGGATAAATGCCCGTTGTACGGGTTGATACAATGCCCAATATCAACTCTGTTTCATTGCCTGTAGCGTTCGCCGCGCCCATAGGCAGCAGGCTAAGGCTGAGAAGCAACAGCCCCAATCTCCGTAGGAGGGGCAAAATAGAGCCTTTCATAGATACCATATGCTGTCGTAACCCTCCTGACATAATTTTTGGTCGGCCCGTCCGGAATGGCCTCATATCCGGACATACCCGCGGCAATCCAGTTCATGACCGTTGTTTGCCCCGCGTGATAGGCGGCCGTTACCCATACCGGATCCCCTAAAAAGAGACGCGACAGATAACCTAAGTACCATGCGCCGTAACGGATATTCGTTTCCGGGTCATACAGCCGCTCGGGAGTAAAAGAGTCATTTTCCCCAAGCTTTTCGGCAATCCAGCGCCCGGTGTCCGGCTTTATTTGCATTAAACCCCGCGCGTCCGCGCCGGATCGGGCATCCTTGCGGTAAGAGGATTCGGCCATGATAACGGCCGCGATGAAGGCAGGCTGCAGGTTTTGATCGGCGGCATACCGCTCGATGGGCTCGCGGTAGGACAGCGGATGGGCGGCGAGCGTTTGCGTATGCGCCGACTGCCGCAGCGCCGCGCGCGCCTGCAGGTAGGCGCTCAGCCCCGCCCGCGCCGCCAGTATGCCCGCCAAGAGCACGGTCAACGCGATAAGGCCGCTCTTGAGCAGCCGGGGCATCGGTGTCCGAAGCGGTTTCCCGTACACGGCGGTCCTTCTCATAAAGGCCTCTTTTCGCGCGCCGTTTCATACAGTGCGGTGATGGCGGCAATGCTGCCCGCAAGGATTCCGTCCGTGCGGATGACCTTGTCCGCGCGCCTTGCCTTGTAAAGCAGCGGCATCTGGCTTTCAATGCGCCGCAGCGCCTGAAATCGGGTTAGCCCATCCCGCGCCATGAGGCGTTTTACCTGCTCCCGTTTGGGCAGATACACGCACCATACCTCATCGTACAGGCCCTCCATGCCCGCCTCGTACAGGAGCGGCGCTTCAACCAAAACCAACATTTCGCCCGCGGCGGCCAGCGCCTTAATTTGCCTGTCAATTTCCTGCTTGATAAGGGGAAACATAACGGCATTTAGTCGTTCTCGCATGGCCGCTTCACGGAATACCGCTTCCGCCAATGCCGCCCGGTTAAGCAGCCCGTCGGCCTTAAAAAACGCCTCGCCGAAAACCTCTCGCAGGCGGGGTAACGCCAAGCCGTCACGCGCGGTCAGATCGCGTGCGGCCTCGTCGGCGTCGATAACGCACGCGCTCAAAGCACGCAGCGCGTTCATCAGCGTGGTCTTGCCGGAGGCAATGCCGCCCGTTACCGCAATGCACCTCATACGGCCGCCGCTTTCCCGCGCCTGATTATTTGGTTTCATACCAGCAAAGCCCCTGACTGACTTCGGCTACAAGCGGTATTTTTAAATCCGCCGCATTCTCCATAGCGTCCCGTAAAAGCACGGCAACCGCGCCGCATTCCTCGGGCGGGCACTCCAGTAGCAGTTCGTCATGCACCTGCAGAATCAGCCGCGCGCGGAACCCCTTTTCCGCAAGCATTTGGGCAACCCGTACCATGGCCAGTTTAATGATGTCCGCGGCTGTCCCCTGCACGGGCGTGTTCATGGCGACGCGCCGACCGAAATCGATGATATTGGCCTTGTTTGAGTCCAGTTCCGGCAAGTATCTGCGCCGTCCCATCAGCGTGACGGCATACCCTTCCGCCTTTCCGTTCGCGACAGCCTCGTCCATGAAACGCTTCACACCCGGGTAGCGTGAAAAATAGGTTCGGATAAAACGCGCCGCTTCCTGTCGGCTCACGCCGATGTTCCGTGCCAGCCCGAACTCGGAAATGCCGTATACCAGCCCGAAATTGACCGCCTTGGCGGAGGAGCGCATCTCGGGCGAAACCGCGTCCAGAGGCACGCCGTATACCTCTGAAGCCGTGCGCCGGTGGACATCCTGCCCCAGCGTAAACGCCTCAAGCATGGCGGGATCCCCGCTTAAATGGGCGAGTATGCGCAGTTCAATTTGGCTGTAGTCCGCGTCCAGCAAAAACCAGCCGTCACGCGGGATGAAGGCCTTGCGTATCTCCCGGCCTGCCTCCGTCCGTACGGGAATGTTTTGAAGGTTAGGTTCGTTGGATGAAATACGCCCCGTCGATGTGGCGGTTTGGTCGAAGGTGGTCCGAACACGGCCGTCCGCGCCCATCAGGCGCGTCAGCCCGTTGATATAGGTACCGTTTAACTTGGATAGACGGCGGTATTCCAAAACCTTATCTATCGCGGGATGTTCCTCAGACAGGCCCTCCAGAACGTCCGCGTCGGTGGAATAGGCGCCGGTCGCGGTCTTTCTGCCGTGTTTTAACCCTAAATCCTCAAATAATACTTTACCCAACTGCTGCGGGCTGTTCAGGTTAAAGCCGGTGACGCCCGTCAAATGGTAAACCTCTTCGCGCAGCGCCGCGATGCGTTCCTCATATTGCTGCCCCAGCTGGCCCAATACGGCGGAATCCACGCGGAACCCCTCGCGCTCCATATCATAAAGCACCTTTACCAGCGGCAGTTCCACGTTGTAATACAGGGTGTCCAACCCTTCCGCGCGCAATTTTCCCCGCTGTTTTTCGTAAAGCGTATAAACGCCCTCCGCGTCTTCCCGCGCAAAATGCGTTAAAGAATAGGATCGCTCCTGAGGGTTTATCAGATACTGCGCGATGAGGGTATCAAAGAAGGGGGCCGCTATGTTTATACCCGCCTTGCGGAACCGGTGCATGGCGGCTTTTCCGTCATGCACAATAAGCCGTCCGGAACATGCCAGCGGCGTGAGGGCGCGCAGGGCATCGTCCGGCTCGATGCCCGGAGTCAGCAGATCATAGGCAGACTGAACACGGTACAGCGTTCCGCGGGAATAAAGCGTCAGCGCGCCGCCCATATGCAAGGCCGTGGGCGCGCCCTCTTGCTCAAGCCTAACAGCCAACGCGGTAATCGCCGTAAGATTATTTATTTCTACGGTTTTTAAGCGGCCTGCGGAAGGCGGCGCGTCAGGCGCAGGCGCGTCTTTTGTCAGTGCGGAAAGCTGCCGTATCAATACGTTTAAACCGTATTCCTCAAGAAGCGGCAGCGCGTTTGACAAATGATGCAGCGTAAAGGCGCGCATGTCATAGCGGACAGGCACATCACGCTGAATGGTGGCCAGCTTCTTGGAAAGGACCGCTTGTTCGCGGCCCGCCCGAATCTTTTCGCCCAGCTTCCCCTCTATGGCATGCGCGTTTTCCAGCACGCCCTCCAGGGAGCCATATGCGTTTAGCAGCTTTACCGCGGTCTTATCGCCGACGCCCGAGATGCCCGGAATATGATCGGAGGCGTCGCCGGCCAGCCCCTTCCAGTCCGTGACCTGCCCGGGCGTAAAACCATATACGGCACGCACCTCATCGGGCGTAAACAGATGCGTCTGCGTAATACCCTTCTGCGTCATAAGCACCTTGGTAGCGTTGTCCGCTAGCTGCAGCGCGTCACGGTCGCCCGTCAGCAGCAGCGCGTCCACACCCTCGCGGTTCGCGTTCAGCGAGAGGGTACCTAATAAATCATCCGCTTCGTAACCTGCAAGGCTTATGACGCCCAGGCCCATGGCAGTCAGAATAGCGCGTATCAGGGGGAACTGAGGTTTTAGTTCCTCCGGGGTAGGCTTGCGGCCGGCCTTATAGTCAGGGTAAACCGCGTGGCGGAAGGTGGGGGCGTGTTCGTCGAAACAAACGGCGCAATAAGCGGGTTTTTCTTCCCTGACGGCCTTGAAAAGCATCATAAAAAAACCCTGTACGGCGTTGGTGTATGTTCCTTTGTAATCGAGTACCGTAATGGCGTGAAACGCGCGGAATATCAAACTGTTTCCGTCAACAATTAAAAAAACATCGGCCAACCGCGCACCTCCCGGCTTAGGACCTTGTCTTGCGAATCCTGCTGCCAATAAGCCATAGCACCAAGGAGATGACCGCGCCCGAGCCAAAGTAAATAAGCATAAAAATGAGGCCGCCGTACCGGCCTAACACCGGATTGGCGTAAAAGTCATACGTATCGATAAACGCGGCCTTAAACCCAAACACCAACGCCAGCGCGGCGATGAGTATAGCGGCCCAATGGCAGTATTCCGCGGGCAGTATCTTCTTGGCTTTTTCTGTATCGTTATCCGGCATCATTTAATTCAACCTCCCAAAAACGTCACCGCTTGCGCGGCCCGCTCCCTGTATTATACACGACGCGCGCCCGCAGGTATAGGGGGGGCTAATCCGCCAGGTTGATTGACATATTCCTTTATAATTGTATACTGTATACAAACCACCTAAGGAGGCTCCGCATGAACCTGACTTATCGGCTCTTGGCGGATCATTTAAAAGAAGGAACGCTGGTACCGGGCGGGGAAATCGCCGTCGCCATCGATCAAACGCTTACCCAAGACTCCACCGGAACCATGACGTATCTCCAGTTTGAAGCCATGGGTATCGGCCGTGTCCGCACGGAAAAATCGGTCGCCTATATCGACCATAACACCCTGCAAACGGGCTTTGAAAACGCGGATGACCATTTGTACATTCAATCGGTCGCGGAAAAACACGGCATATGGTGTTCTAAGCCCGGTAACGGCATTTGCCACCAGGTTCATCTGGAGCGTCATGGCGTTCCGGGGAAAACGCTTCTGGGGTCCGACAGCCATACGCCCACCTGCGGCGCCTTGGGTATGCTGGCCATCGGGGCCGGCGGGTTGGATGTGGCGGCGGCCATGGGTGGCGTCCCCTATCGCCTGATTTGCCCGAA
>WRFT01000037.1 GCA_009776385.1 Clostridia bacterium | reverse complement strand
CGAGCATTTTAATCACGCGGTCTACTTGATCGCGGCTGACAACTTGTATAACCAGTGTCAGCACGCTGGTCTTGTTTTTTTGGTTAATTTTCGCGCGGGAGGTCTTGATTTGGATGTTCATATCAGAGATGGACATGGCTAACTCACCCAGCAGACTCATATGGTCATAGGCGACCACTTGTATGGATACATCAAACTTGTCCGCGTTCTCCTCCGCCCAGGATACGGAGGCTATCCGATCCGTTTCGGAGGAATTGGCGTTGACGCAATCCACTGTGTGATTCGTGACGCCCCGCCCGCGTGTGATATAGCCCACAATGCCGTCGCCCGGAACGGGGTTGCAGCAACGGGCGAACCGCACGAGCATACCGTCCTCGCCCTCCACAAAGATACCGTGCACGGGTTTGACGGGCTTCTTGGGCAGTTCATCGGGAGCCGGTATTTTAGGTGCGGCGGGCGCTTCCCGCGCTTTATACTCATCCGCCAGGCGGGCCGCCACGTACACGGATGTCATGCCGCCGTAGCCTATAGCGCACAAAATGTCATCCAATTCGGTAAAGCCGTACTTCTTCAGCATTCCCTCGTAGTAATCGGGCTTTAGCAGCGAAGCCAGCGGAACACCGTGACGTTTGGCTTCCCGTTCCAGCAGGTCGCGGCCTTTTTCGATATTCTCGCTCCGCATTTCTTTTTTAAAAAACTGCTTAATCTTCGATTTAGCCTGCTGCGTCTTGCAAAATTTCAACCAATCCACGCTCGGGCCCTTGGAAGCGGCGGAAGTTAAAATATCCACGCGGTCACCGGTTTCAAGGTCTGTGTTTAGCGGAACGATTTTCCCGTTAACCTTAGCTCCCACACAGGAGTTGCCGATAGCCGAATGGATGCGGTAGGCAAAATCGATGGGCGTGGAGCCCTTTTGCATGGAAATAATATCGCCCTTGGGTGTAAAGACATACACTTCTTCCGAGAAAAGATCCGTCTTTAACGAGTCGATAAACTCGCGTGAATCCTTCGTTTCGTTCTGCCAATCCAGTATCTGGCGCAGCCAGTATAGTTTTTCGTCCAAATCCGTTACATCCGGCCCGCCTTCTTTGTAGCGCCAATGCGCGGCGATGCCGTATTCCGCGATGCGGTGCATCTCCCAGGTACGTATTTGCACCTCAAAGGGAAACGGTATCTTGCGGCCGCCCACAATGGTCGTGTGCAGGGACCTGTACATATTGGCTTTGGGAACGGATATATAGTCCTTAAAGCGTCCCGGTATTTGGTTCCATAATGTATGCACAATACCCAGCACCATATAGCAATCCGGTATGGATTCCACAAGGATACGAATGGCAAACAAATCGTAAATTTGGTCAAACGGTTTGTTCTGCAGCACCATCTTTTTGTAGATGGAGTAAAAATGCTTCGGACGGCCGTCGATATCATAATGAACCCGCAGCTCATCCAGCTTAAGCGATAATTCTTTGATAACCAGGCGTATGTTCTCTTCACGCTCGGCGTGTTCCATACCCACCTGACGCACAAGGTCCTCATAACCTTTCGGATCGATACAACGCAGGGATAAATCTTCCAGTTCCTGTTTAATCATATAAACACCCAGCCGGTGGGCCAGAGGGGCATATATGTCAAGCGTTTCCCGGGCGATGGCCACGCGCCTGTCGTCAGGCTGGTACTTCAGCGTCCGCATGTTATGAAGCCTGTCAGAAAGCTTAATCAAAACGATTCGGATATCCTTGCTCATAGCCAGAATCATTTTACGCAGGCTCTCAGCCTGTGCTTCCTCACGGTCGGAAAAATTCAATTTGTCTAACTTCGTTACACCGTCCACAAGCGCGGCGACCTCCTCACCGAAGGCTTGTTTAATAGCGGCGGGGTCGATGTCCGGGCAATCCTCAACCGTATCATGCAACAGGCCCGCGGCGATGGTTTGCGGGTCCATCATTAAATCCGTCAAAATTCCGGCTACGGAAGCAGGATGTGCAAAATAAGGCTCGCCGCTCATGCGGAACTGGCCTTCATGCGCTTTTTTGGCAAACAGGTAGGCGCTTTCCACAAGCTTATAGCCCTCGCCGGGATGATGCTTCTTGACACGTTCAAGCATCCGGCTCAGCGGCATGTATTGCGGCTCCGCCTGTGTCAGCATGTCTGCTCCTTTCTCGACAAGAAGGCCGTTTTTTTAGGCTCTCTGATGAGCGGACTCTCGGATAAAGATCGTTTCACGGGCGGCAGAAGACGGATACCGTTCCCGTTGTATACAAGTAAGTCAAGCTGCCCGAAAACCTGAAGGATATACTCAAAACGCGCCCGGCTCATATTAAGCGCGCGGTACACCTCGTCCGCGGAATAGCCTTGAAGGTTAACCAGTGTTCTGTAAACATCTCTAAGCTCCCGCTCATCGGGTATGGCCGTTCGCAGCAGGGCCGTCAGTGTACCGCTCGGCGCTTCCGGCGCATAAACTGCGGCGTTCGGGCATCGTTTGCGTATTACGGAGGCTTCCCGGCATGTTACAAGGCCGTCCGCTAATAGAATACGCCGATAGTTGTCGCCAAGCCGCTCAAGTTCCGCACAAATCAAGAGCGCCGAGTACCCGCGCGGGTCGTCCGTACCGCCATGGATAACAGGCAGCCCGTCCGCGAAACGAAGCGCCGTTGCCGGCGTACGGGCAATCACCAGGTCACCGCGCGCGTTTTTAGTAAAATCCCCGTGAAGGCTCTCGTCAAAACGCCGGATATCGGGCAAGGGGCCGGCCTCAAAATCATTCGTTGTCCATGCCGCTAAATCCTTTAACAGGGCATCCGCGAAGGCATCCTCGTTGGGCAGCGTCATGTGATTTTTATCTTCTTGCAAGGCAGACAGCGTCAGCCGCGTTTCCCGCGTACCCATATACTCGTTGATAATGGGTGTGTAAAGTACTTCCATCGTGTCGGGCAGTCCGCCTGCTTCCTGTCCGTGAGAAAAGAAGATGGCTTTTCGGGTACAATCGCCTTGCGCCAGCGTAAGGGCCAGGTGATCGCCGGTCTTCCCGACAGCGCGTACCTCTTGCGCGTGAATGCCTGAGGATAAAAAAACGGGCTCCGGATTACCGTTGCCCACAGGTTCAAGCAGGGTGAGCAGGCGCACCGTTTCCTCCGTGATGTCCGTAAGCGGCATGGCACTATCGTATACTTTAGTGTCCAAAAAGCATTTGGGATCGCTGATACGGGCGATTGCGTCGGAGAGCCGTGCTTTTAATTCCGGCAGATTACCGCGTGAAAGCGTTAATCCGGCGGCTTGCGCGTGCCCGCCGAATTTAACCATCAAGTCCGCGCAATCACGCAGCGCGGCATGAATGTCCACCCCCGGTATGGAGCGGGCGCTTCCGGTAAGCAACCCGTCTTCATGTTCCGTCAGGACGATGGACGGAAAATGATATTTGCTAGACAACACCCCCGCGCATAAGCCGAGCAAGCCGGGATTAGCGCCTTCCAGTAAAATCACGATGGCGTTGTCTGTTTTAAAGTCCGCCTGTTCCGTTATCGCGGCAAGCGCGTTTCGAACCATTTCATTTTGCATGGCGCGCCTGCGGGTATTCAAATCGGATAGCTGCCGGGCGATACGGTCGGCTTCCTTCGGGTCGCGTGTCAGCAGTAAATCCAAGCTCAAACGCGGATCCGCCAGCCTCCCGGCCGCGTTGATTCGCGGAGATAATTGAAAAGCCAGATGATGTGCCGCAAAAGGCGGTTTCGTTCCGCATTCCCGTATCAGCGCCAACAACCCTTCCGATTTGGTGTTCTCCAGCATCCGCAGCCCGTGCGCGGCCATCACGCGGTTATCACCCGTCAACGGTACAATATCCGCGATGGTTGCCAGGGCGCACAGCGGAAGAAGCGGCAGCGCCGCATCGCCCATCAAGGCTCGGCATAGCTGAAACGCGACGCCCGCGCCGCAAAGATGGGGGAAGGGTGAGTACGCGGGATGAAGGATGGCGTCCGCCGCGGGCGATACCTCCGGTGGTTGGTGATGATCGGTGATAATAACGGTCATACCCAGTTCTTTGGCAAGCGCTGTTTCCGCATGGCCGGTAATTCCGCAATCCGCCGTCAGAAAAACCCGGTGGGATGCGGCCAACTCGCGAACAGCCGCTTCATTCAAGCCATATCCCTCGCTTTGCCTGTCGGGCAGGCGTATCGTCAAATGAGCGCCTAAAAACGTTAACGCCTCGCTCAGCAAGGCCGACGCGCATATCCCGTCCGTATCGTAGTCGCCAAAGACAGCAATCCGCTCGCCTTTTTCCACGGCGTTGATCAGCAAACACTTTGTCTCCGCCATGCCCGCCATAGCGAAGGGATCCGTTAAGTCTTCAATGCGCGGATGCAGGTACCTGTCGGCCTCCTCTGCGGTACGGACGCCTCTTAGCCAAAGGAGGCGCGCAAACCAACCGGGGAATCCCGGCAGGGTAAAATCATCGGCCGCCTGTCTGTCGCGCGGAACAAAAGAAACCATTTGGCGCCTCCCTTCGAGCGGTGTAACGGATAAAGAGGAGAAACCCCTTCTCCGTTAAAAGAAAGGGTTTCTTCCGCTTTAAATGAAGTCTTAGGCTTTCTTTGCCTTCAATGTCTTGGTTTTATGCAGTTTCTTCTCATAAAAAACCCACAAGTAGGGGTTGATCATGTTGGAACTGTATATGCCGGAAATGAGGCCGATGATGATGGGTAACGCGAACTCCTTGATGGAATCCACCCCCAGTACATACAGCGAGGTAATGGTAATCAGCGTCGTTAGGGAAGTGTTAATTGTGCGCCCAAGGCACTCCCTAACGGATTTGTTAGCCATTTCAGTGGGGGAAAGGTTCGATTTGCCCCGCCTGTTCTCACGGATACGGTCGAAGATAATAATGGTGTTATTAATGGAATACCCTACAATGGTCAAAGCCGCGGCGATAAAAGAGGAGTTCACCTGTATAAAGGAGCGGAAAAGCACCATGAACGCGAGCATGATGAGAACGTCGTGCAGCAATCCGGTCAAGGCTGCCATTCCCGAGTAGAAATCGAAGCGGATGGCTATATAAACAAGCATTAACGCCGAGCATATCAGCACGCTCATGATGGCGTTTCGAACTAATGTCGTACCCGCGACGGGGCCGACAAAGCTAACCGCGGCCTTGCTAATATCCATTTGCGTGTATTTTTCGCCGAGTTCCTTTTCAAGCGATTGTAAAATCACTTGAACGTCCATTCCGCTTTCCTCTTTCATGCGGATTTGCAGCTCCGACTTGGCTGGCCCCATTGCTGTAATCGTAAAGGTGTCGGCGCCCGCGTTGCGCAGCGCTGTCTCCACATCAGCCGTTTTAAACGCCTCGTTTAACTCGTACTTAATGTTTAAACCGCCGGCAAAGTCGATTCCCAAATTGACGCCCAATCCAAACAAGGACAAAACTATCGCCAGAACAATAATGGTGCCTGAGACGAGCAGACATATTTTCGACCGGTCTTTAATCAACCTATCCATGTCATCGCGCCTCCTTTCCAATCAGTTTTCGAGAGATGAACAAGTCCTCCCGCACAGCGCCCAGGTCTACGGTTTTATGCAACAGGAAGCGGGTAATCACCAAGGCTGAGAACAAGGACGTGATAACGCTTAAGAAAAGCGTCGTGGCAAAACCCTGAATGGACCCCGTCCCGAAGATGGCCAGTACAGCCGCGGCGATAAGCGTGGTAACATTGGAGTCGATGATAGCCGTCATAGCGGCTTTAAAACTGGCTCGAACGGCGGCTTTCGTGGAGCGGCCCGCTATCAGCTCTTCCTTGGCGCGTTCAAAGATAACCACATTCGCGTCAACCGCCATGCCAATGCCTAGTATGATACCCGCGATACCGGGCAGTGTTAACTGAATACCCGGAACGATGGCGATGAAAAAGAACAGCAGCATCAAATAAAGTGTCAGCGCCCAACTGGCCAGCAGCCCGGGCAGGCGATACCGGATAATCATCAACAGCATTACCAGCAAGAGGCCGATAAGCGCAGCCGCAACCGATGTAGACAGCGCGTCCACGCCTAAAGTCGCGGAGATGGTATCCACCTTCTGTTGTTGAATAACCAGCGGCAGCGCGCCGGATTGAATTTGGATGGCGATATCCCGTGCCCGTTCCAATGTGCCCATGCCGGTGATAATGCCTTCCCCGCCGGAGATTTTCGTCTCCACGGTCGGTTCCATCAGCAGTTCGTCTCCCAGATAAATGCTCAGTTTATTTCCGATGTTTTCTTCCGTTGCCTTCGCGAATACCTCCGCCCCCTCGGGCGTTAATTGAAATGCGATGACGGGTTCCGGCAAGGCGGAAGCGGAGGCGGACCGGTTATCGGCCACCGCGTAGCGCACGTCTTTCCCTTCCATAAAGACGGTTCCGTCAGGGTAGCGGAATTCCAGTTTCGCGGGCGAACCAATCAAGTTCAATACCGCGTTGGGATCTGTTACGTCCGGAATTTCCACTCGGATACCATCCGTGCCCAGTTTTACGACATTGCTTTCCGGATACCCCTTCGCCGTCAGGCGGTTGGCGATAACGCTCATGGTACCCTCAAGCAGGTAGTTAAAGTCTATGTCCGTATTTTCGGGGTGTTCCGCTTGGTATTCCACATAAACACCGCCGCGTAAATCCAGCCCCAGGGCAATTGTCTTGGGCCATTTGTTTATATCCAGGCTGGCAGTGGGTATCCAGGGAAGCAGTTTATATAAACCCCGCGCGTCCAGCCATGCGCCGTTTACACCCAGGTAACCGAACGCGAGGGTTAAAAGAAGCAAGACGCTCAACCAAACAGCGGCCTTGCTCCGTATGGTCATTTTTTTAATGCGGGCAGGGTTCTTTGCCAACTTCTTCATGTTCTCTTTCGTATTCTTACGCTTACTCATCAGCGTGCGGACCTCCTTTTTTTATTAAATAAAAACGAAGGCAGAGGAGCGCTAACCGCGTTTGCCTTCCGGCGGGAACTTGATATACGCCGCGCGGATATAATCACGCCTCGACAGGGGTATCCCGTTTCGGTCCCGATCGGCGGCCTGACCCGGAGGCGCGGGCCTTGCGGGTACAAGGCGCGTGTTTTCTGCCGGGTTGGCGCGGTTTTCAAAAAAGGGTTGCGTTGAAACAGTTTGAGGAAGCGGTGCGGCTTGTATCAAAAAAGACATACGCAGCGTAACGGGAGCATCCCCTTCCGGTACCTCCACCAAGCAAGCGGCGGCACACAAGACCATCACGACTAAAAAACTGATAAGAAAGATGATACGGCCTCTTTCTTCCAAACAAACACTCCTTAACGGGTAATCCCGCGGCTCGTATTATAATGGTCCCGCGTGAGGGCGTCAAGAAAACGGTGTGGCCGTCGAGTTGTGTTTTGCGGGTCAAACGCCTCGTCCGTCTGTTACAGACGGACGAAACGAAAAAGACGGATCCTCCCCGGACAATGCCGGCAAGGATCCGTCAAACCGCTAAATGGCAGGTTTAAACGCGTCAATAGGGCTTAGTTGCCCCAGGCCGCCGCCTTCGCTTTGACGAGTTCTGTGAACATTTCGTTCAGCCTCAGCACGCCGCCGTCGATAAGCAATTGCTGGGAAGCTTCCCATTGCGCTTCAAAGTTCTCGGGGCTGGCCATGACGCATTTGGCAAGTTCCTGCGGCAGCCATGTGCTTTGCACCCAAGTCATCAAATCGTTGATTTCCGAATCGGTCGGAATATCAATTTGCCAGGCCGCGCCGAAGGGCGAGAGGGGGAAGTCGGTCGTTGCCGGGAACAAATCGGCCCACATGGTGGCGCCGTACGCTTCCAAAGCTTCTTTATTGGTCTCGGTGTAGTTTTCAATAATCAGCTTGGGGGTGTTCCGCGTGTAGGTGCTGCCTGTGGAGTCCTTAATGCCGTCGCCGATTTCCGGGAAGGGATAGGCCCAGTCAAATCCCTGGGAATTGCCGTAATCGGGATCCGCGCGCAGGGCTTCTTGAACCTCGGGTTTCAGTACGCGAATGCCGTCCACCACATCGTAATGGATGCCTTCGATACCCCAGTTACGCAGTACCAGACCCTCGTCGGAGGCGGTCCAGTCGATATAGTCAAAAGCGCGCTGCGGATCCGCGCAGCTCGTGGTAATCATGACGCCCCATCCGCCGGACCACCCGTTATCGTAGGTGCCGATGGATTTGACATCCTCACTCCAGGTGATGGGCAGATGCGCGTATACGCGGTCTTCCAATCCCAGCTGGCGCATGGCCTGCTCCGGCTCGTTCATCATCCACTGCGGCGAGACGGTGGCCAGAATCTGTCCGTTGGCCATCTTGGCCGTCCAGTCATCATGCGTTTGCGTGAAGCAATCCGGATCGATAAAGCCCTCGTTCCACAGCTTGTTAAGCCATGCGTAGAACTCTTTAATAGCCGGGTGTAGGTACTTGATGGTGGCTTCATACGTGGTCTCGTCAATAATCCACTCGCCGTGATCCGGGAAACCGGCCAGGAAGCCCGAGGGATTGCCTAAATCGATGATGTAGCGCCAGCCGTCGGCGTTGTTAAGGGACAGCATGTACACGGGTTTGCCGTCCGGGGTCGTCGGGTACTTCTTGATATACTCGCGCATGAGCTCTTCTGCCTCATAAACGGTGCGAATCATCGGGAAGTCAAACTCCTTCAGCACCGCCGCTTGTATGGGCAGGGCGGACTGAGCGTTCCATACCGGCGCCCAAATGGCGTAAGCGCCCACGGAGTAGATGACGTCGGGATCGCCGTTATACCACAGGCGGGGAAGCAGTTCGCCGTAGAAATCCTTCAGGTATTTGCTGTTTTCAATCATTTCAGCCAGGTTGATAACGGCCTCGGCTTCAATAAGCTGCGCGGCGCCGTCCCCTTTACCGTAAATGATGTCGGGATACTCGCGTTGAGCGGTCATCAGCGGGATACGGATGCCAAGGCCGCCTACGGGATAGTCAAACTGCAGGGAGACGCCGGTCAGCTCCGTAATCTTTTGGGCGATAACGGTCGTCCAGGGCTGCTCTCTGGTGCCGTCTTCACTGTAGAACGTAAAGGTTACCGGCTCCTCGGCGGCGGCAACCGCCGCAATCAGCGTGAAAGACATAACCAGCGCGATGAGACAAGCGATTTTCCGTTTCATTCTTGTTCCTCCTTTTAATAATGGGGTTATATCAACAAGGGAAATCCTTGCCAATACCTACGATTTGACCGCTCCTAACGTCATGCCGGTAACAAAGTATTTTTGTATGAAAGGGTATACCATTAAAATGGGGATAATTACCACGACGGTAATGGCCATTCTGACGGACATGGGCGATACCATCCGCATCTGCGCGGCGGCGTTCGCGTCGCGCAGGGCAAGACCCGCCGGGTTTTGGTTGGTAGAATCCAGCACCTTCATCAGTTCGTATTGCAGCGTGGACAGATGGGGCCGGCTGGGGTGGAAAATATACGTCGTAAACCAGTCGTTCCAGTGCCCAACGGCAATCCACAGCGAAACGGTGGCGATAACCGGCTTGCACAGCGGAAAGATGATTCGAATAAAAATGGTAAAATCGCCGGCGCCGTCCAGCATCGCGCTCTCTTGCAGCTCATAGGGCAGGTTATCAATAAAGGAACGGATGATGATGACGTTCCACACCGATATAAGCCCCGGAATGATATACACAAAGAAGGAAGAGTTCAGCCGAAGGTTGACGATTAATAAAAACCAGGGAATGATGCCGCCGGATACATAAATGGTGGCGACAAACATAAACCCGATGAAGCGGCGGAAAACATAATCTTTGCGGCTTAGGGTATAGGCCAAAATGGCGGCGCTGATAAGCCCCGTCAGTGTCCCGGTGATGGTACGCACCACCGTATTGAGCGCGGCGCGCGGAATGGCTTCAAACTGCATCAGGCGTTTATAGTTTTCAAGCGTCCACGCGCGCGGCCATATCATATTAATACCCTGCATCGAGTCGGCCGAGTCGTTAAAAGAAAGAGCCAGCACGTTTAAGAAGGGATAGACGGTAACAATCAGCATGATAATAATAAACGCGTAAATAAGGATGGTGGAGATTATACCGTCCTGGGATTTTATCTTATTATGTTTTTTGGGGTGCGTTTTTTCTGCCCCGCGGGTCATGCCGTTCCCTCCTTAGAACACGCCGACGTCGGCGTCCATTTTACGCGCGAACCAGTTCGCGGCAAAAACCAGAATCAAGCTGATAATGGACCGGAACATACCCACGGCGGTTCCGTAGGAGTAACGGGCCTTACTGGTGCCGTATTGCAAGGCGTATTGATCGATGGTTCGCGAATGGGATTGATTGACGGGGTTGCCCAGCAGAATTTGCCGCTCGAAACCGATGTTTAATATGTTGCCTATGTTTAAAATGAGAAGGATGATGGTAACCGTCGCGATGCCGGGCAGGGTAATATGCAGCATCTTCCGCCAGCGCCCGGCCCCGTCGACAGCGGCCGCCTCGTAAAGCGTTTGATCGATGCTGGCGATGGCTGCGATATAGATGATGGCGTTCCACCCCACCTGCTTCCATGTGTCCGCGATGGCCAGAACCGGCCAAAACATCGTCGGCTCCCCGAGGAAACTGATGGGCCTGCTTGTCCAGCCCAAACTCATCAGCAGGGTGTTGATGGTGCCGTGGGTGTTGAGTACCAAACCTAATATGGAAGCCACAATAACCCAAGAAACGAAATGGGGCAGGTAGGATATGGTTTGTGTGAACCTTTTAAAACGAAGGCTCTTCACTTCGTTCAGCATTAATGCGAAAAAGATGGGCATGGTAAAACCAATTAGCAACAGGTAGGCGGACTGACCTATCGTGTTGCGCACGGCTTCTAAAAACTGCCGGTCGGTAACCAAGCGCTTGAAATGTTCAAGCCCTACCCAATCCGAGCCCATAATACCCCGCGCCGGCTTATAGTTTTGAAACGACATAATCCAGCCCCACAACGGAATATAGGCAAAAATTATCAGCCATATCAGAAATGGGAAACTCATCAATATGAGGGATTTTTGTTTAAACAGGAGCGCGGGTGTAATTTTTTGTTTGTGAATGTTAATATCCTTGACGTGCCGCTTTCCCGCCATTTGACCGCCCCTTTTGGTTGTGGTGTTTATTTATGATATGCCGCAGTATAACGCAATATGCGCATGGATGCAACAATAAATTTGGGGTATATGCCCATTCCTGAACATATACCCCTATTTGAAGACGTTTGGTTATTGCTCGGTTTGCTTTTGAACCAGGCTCCCGCCGCTGTACCTGGCGCGCAGTTTAGGCTTTTCAATCTTCCCCGTGGCGTTGCGCGGCACGGCGTCAAATACAATGACATACGGGCGTTTATAGCGCGGAAGCTGTGTGCAGAACTGCCGAATCTCCTCTTCGTCGCAGGTCATGTTG
>WRFT01000036.1 GCA_009776385.1 Clostridia bacterium | reverse complement strand
GTTTTTTCCCTAATCTGGACAGGCTGCATCACTGGCAGGTTATATCGCGTGATAACCCAAATCTGTACGGAGATATTCAGTTTGAGTTTTTAGTTTACGAAAACACGTCGGTACTCCCTTTTAGCCACACCGCATTGTAGTTACCAATTACTAAGAAGGGAGGCAGGTAATCTGCCGGAAGAGCGAATTGGTATTATCGGAGGCGCGTTTGACCCCATTCATGAAGGCCATCTTTCGGCGGCGGAGGCGGCGATGGCCTATGCCGCTTTAGATAAGGTTCTGTTTGTTCCCTCAGGCCGCCATCCGAACAAAACCTCGGAAGGGGCGGATGCCGAACAGCGTTACCAGATGACCGTTGCGGCTATCGGCAGCAACAAAAGGTATGTTCCCTCACGCGTAGAGACGGACAAGCCCGGCATTTCCTATACGGCGGATACACTGACGCTTATTCAAAACCAATATTTCGGAAGCGCATTATTCTTGATTCTGGGCGATGATAAACTGCCTTCCCTTGACGGATGGTATCACCGGGACAGTGTGATATCACAATGCACATTCCTGATTGTTCCGCGGCAGAACCCTCCTTTAGACTTGTCCGCCGTGTTAAGCGGCGCGTCACTTACGGGTGCCCGAATGGAAGCCGTTCCCATGAAGCTTCATGATGTATCCGGATGCGTTATCCGCCAATCACTCAAACGGGGCGTTATGCCGGATGGTATACCAACCGCTGTTCAAGCCTACATCGCCTTGAGCGGGTTGTACGGATATGCGCCGCTTATCGCAAATGCCGCGCCCATACTAACACAGCTTTGCCAAGCGCTGCCGCCCAGACGCTTTGCCCATTCCCTCAATGTGTGCTATACGGCGGCGGAGTTGGCGGACATACACGGCGTCGATAAGCAAAAAGCGGTTCTGGCAGCGCTTCTGCACGATTGCGCGAAGGCTTTTCCGGAGGAAACCATGCGAAGCATACTGCAGGCAAGGGGGATGCGAAACGGGCAAGCGCCGGAATCCAACGCGACGATGCACGGGCCGGCGGGCTCTGTGGTCGCGCAGGAAGCATACGGTATACATGACCCCGACATACTAAAGGCCATCCGCGTTCATACGCTGGGGGAACCGCGTATGTCCGCGCTGGATATGGTGGTATTTATCGCCGACACCACCGAACCCGGGCGTGTCCTCCATAACCGTTTGGAAGAACTGCGTTCGTTGAGCCGAACCAATTTACCTGCCGCGATAGCCCTTTCCTTAACCCTGACCGCGCAACGCCTGAAGGCAAACGGCGCGCAAATACATCCTTCACTATACAAAACAATTCAATGGATAGAGAACACAAAATAAGGAGGCCCTGAATGGAACACACACAACTGGCCAAGGACATCGCATCCATACTCTACGACAGGAAGGCACAGGACATACTGGTATTAAACGTCAGCGGCATCACCGTACTATGCGACATAATGGTGATTGCCTCGGGACGTTCCGCACAGCAGGTCAAGACGCTTTCCGATGAAGTGGAAGCCCGGCTGGCCGGCCAAACCGCGCTGCCCAGAC
Organism: Clostridia bacterium; assembly: GCA_009776385.1. Lineage (GTDB taxonomy): Bacteria > Bacillota > Clostridia > Christensenellales > Aristaeellaceae > WRFT01. The sequence continues at coordinate 9,851 of WRFT01000036.1, read as the reverse complement.
ACATAGAAGGGTACCATGAAGGGCGGTGGATCGTCATGGATTACCACAGTGTTATTGTGCATCTCTTCCACCAGGAAGAACGCGCGTTTTATCATCTTGAACGGCTGTGGGCTGATGGCTCCAACCGCGTTCCCATGCCCTTTGACGGGGAAACAGATAACGCCTAAAATTGATTGGTTGCCTTTAAAAGCAACGGCATCATTTCCGCTGCCCTGATGATGTCCACTGAACCGAACGGCGCCTGTATAAGCCGTTCCATCGCGCCGCGGTATAAATCCAAGACCGGTAAGATATCGTTTATATCCAATCCCCCGCGCTGTGAAACACCGCGAACGGCTGCCATGGCCGCTTCCCGCCAGAAGGCATTTAAAAGCGTTAACAAAATACGGGCCATTCCTGCGGGCGCGTCCGTATAGAACGATTCGTCCGCCTCACCCTCGGACAGAATAAGGCTGAGCGCGTCTTCAAAGGCTTCGGTAAGCGATCGGCTGTATTCAGCGCATAAAATCGTCCCTTCCGAAGTGAGCATCATCGGCAGCAACAGCGCGGCGAATTTCTCCTCGCCCGACCGAATGGGAAGCGCACAGTATAACAGGATGTTCAGCCGCTCTACAATACTGGACTTGTTCGTTTTTACCTGATCAAAAACGGTTCTGGCATGAACCGCCCGCTGCGCGCAAAGGGTTTGCAAAACGGCTAACTTGCTTTCGAAATGATGATAGAAGCATCCCTTAGAGCCTTTTAACTCAGCCAGAATGCCATCCACAGACGTGCCGGCATAACCATCGCGGTAAAAAAGCCGCTCCGCCGTATCGATAATGGCCTGTTTCTTGATATCTCCCTTACGCATGGGATGACCCTCCGGCTAATTATATTCTACCGTTCGCTGATACATTTTATAGGTAGATTGAAAGAAAAGCTCGCGGTGGTATTCTTTCCCGTCCTTATACCATACTTTATAAGTATTAACCTCGTATCCCGTACGCGGTTGAATCGTTTCTTTACTGGTGCCGGGTCTCATGTTGGGGTTGTTAACATACCGGATGTCGTTTGGCGGTTTCATGGTGCGGGTGACTTCGCTTTCCAAATCGATGGTAATGCCGGCGCCCAAAGATTTTCCGTAAATTTCTACCGTTATCAGCCTGTCCGCGTAGTAAGCAACAATGAAGATGGGCGTATCTTTGTTGTTTTTAAACTTAAAATCCAGCCCGGGCCAGTTTACCGTAGCATCCATCCCCTTTTGGACATAGGTGCTCGGCCAAGCGTGGGGGCTGCGATAGACAATTTCTAAATCGGCGCGCGCCACGGCGTTAAACAGTGTACCGGATGTTTGACAAACGCCGCCCCCGATATCCGGAACGGTTTGGCCGCCGGAGATGGCAATGGCCTCCTTATAACCTTTTTCAACCGTCCGCTTGCCAACCGTGTCATTAAAGGAGAAAGTCTGGCCGGGGTTTACCGCACGGCCGTTAATTTCTTGGGCAGACAGACGGACATTCGTGTTGCGGTTTGCGTTATTGGTCGTTTTTGTGGTATAGGTGGCAAGGAGTTTAAACTCACCAATCAGGTCGTCTTTATTGACCATGGGCATGATAATCTGCGGTTCTACCGTCAAAGAGGCATTCTTCTCCCGTTTATCCAGCTTGTCCCATATGTCACGCTTTAGCTGCTCCGCGTCGATGGTAACACCCGGCGCGGACTCTGTAAACGCGAATGTTTTTCTGACAAAATCGAAACCGGCTACCTGTGAATCCTGCGCCGGACGGTTGACATACAGCGCTATCTCGTCGGCAAAATCCGAAACCGCGTTCCTGTCATACGTGGACTGCGAGTAAAAGGCGGCTTTCCCTTCCTGATTCATATAGTCCCAAGCGTTTTTAAGACGCTGCTCATAGGGCGTATCGCCGGAAAAGACGGCAGTACGGCCCAGCGCGTATGCGCGCTCAATCAGGATATCGGTATTCCTTTTTATCTGAAGGCGATCCGAATCCAGCGTCCATCGCTTGTTGCCCGCGGTAACGGTGACGCTCATACCGGCATCCTGCGCGGCAGCGCCGGTACCCAACGCGGCAGCCGCCTCCGGGCGGGTCATACCACCGACATACACATTATCAATAGAGATACCGGGTAAGAAGGCATCCCGCTCAAAATACTGTGCGGATAGGGCCAAACTCTCCGCCACCCTTGACAGCCTGGCGGAATCATACTCCAGTATGTAACCGTTGGCTATCGCGTAGGGGGCATGGCTGCCTATAAACATGGGTAAGCCGAAATAGAGCGCCGCCGCGATGAGCGCAAGGGCTATCAAAGATATAAAAGCGGATAGGATGGGATGCCTTTTTTTCTTTTTCCGCTGTGCGGCGGGCATAAGCCTATACCCGACATCTCCGTTATAGGCCGGCAGATGCTGGTAGGCAACATGGGCATGCTTGCGATGCGACGCCGTTTGGGCGGTTTCCGGCGGCGGATTACCGGCGCCCAAGGCATTCGGCGCAAGGGTAACCCGCGGTTTTTGCATGGGTTGTTTTTTTCCGTACTCCGGGATTCCCGGTTGATTCATGGTTAATCCTCCCGGAATTGTTTACTCGTGAGCCGTGTGCGTCATTTTGTAAGACAGGATATGCAGGCTGTCAGATAAGTGCACATTGACAATCACCACATCCTTCGGCGTTTTTAAGTCTATAGGCGCGAAGTTCCATATGGTTTTAATGCCAAGAGAGAGCATTTGATCCAACATCGCCTGCGCTCCGTTTGCGGGAAGGGCGAATACCGCGATATCCACCCGGTTATGCCGCACAAAATCGTCCAGTTCATCCAGCGCCTTGACGGTGATTTCATTCACCTGTAAGCCTATTTTTGCGTTGTCTTTGTCAAAAATCGCAATGGTCTGAAAGCCTTCCCGGGTAAAGGAAGGATAGCGCGCTACGGCGCAGCCAATATTACCCGCGCCGATAATAATCATACGGTGTTTTTTGTCAATACCCATTATGGACATGATATGCTTTTTCAGCTCTTGCACGGAATAACCGCAGCCCTGCCGCCCAAAGCCGCCGAAACTGTTTATATCCTGCCTGATTTGGGAGGCGGTAAGCCCCATGCGTTTACCCAATTCTTGAGAAGATATTTGGAAGATACCGCCCGATTCCAGTTCACGCAAGTGACGATAGTACCCCGGCAGACGCTTAATAACCGCTTCCGAAACGTATCCCGTCACGTGCATCCCCCATTCCCTAAGCTAGTTTTAGTCACTGACCTGTGAACTATATCATTTTTTAAACATATTCGCAATACTTTTGACAAATATGAATCAGCGGAATAAGCAACCCGGTCGTATCCCTAAGAGGCATCCATGGTGCCGCGTTTTTATAAATATATCGGCAAATAGCCAAAGCGGCCGCGGGGCCAAATACCCCGGGCCGCTTCCTTGGCTGCTTTGATTGTTTGTGTTACTCCGTGCAGTCTCCTACGTTACGGGATCCGATACCCGCCAACGGGGTGTCTAGGTCTTCCAGGATGATGGGCCCGCCGCCCGGTGTATACGTGACCGTGAACTCCAGGTTTTGTGCCGGCATGACGCCATCAACCAGCATGAGGCTGCGTCTGTACCCTGCCAGCGCCGGTGAGGGAATGTTGTAGTATGTACCAAATGCCATTATTTGCTCGACACTTTCAAAAGCCGTGGTTCCGTCCGCGAATTGGTAATGAACCGTAATGGTGTAGAGGTTGTAGTTAAACGAACCGTAGATATATACGTTTTGTGCAGGCATGGTGAAGAATCCGTCCGTTACAATGGGGGCATTCTGCCATCCGTCGAAGGTGAAGCCTGCCGCCGTGGCATCGGGCGCTATGGGAACCAACTGTCCAAAGACATAGGTTCTGGTCGCCGGAAGCTGCGACGCGCCAACCGGTACAGGGTTGTTCAGGTAGTAGTAAGAGACTGTGTAGCTTTCACGGCTGTAATAAAGCCTGATCACTGTTTCGCCATTGCCAAGAATGGTTCCGTCCGCCGGGTTCATTGCCGTTAAGCTGTCAATAAACGCATACCCTGCATTGATGTACTGTGTGCTTGGCGCGTAAACCGCTAACGCACCCGTTGTTCCGGTAAAGTATTCCGTCGCCGCCAACGTAAAGCCCGTGCCGTCCACATTGGCTAAATAGTGTTCCACCGCGTAAACCGTGTTATCGTTGACCGCAAAGTGCGCGGTATAGGTCGCCGCCACGTTCAAGCCATTGACCTTCTCGGGTACGAACGCCGCGTCATTGCCTACTACTTGTCCGGCTTCGTTCGTCCAGTTGACAAAGTGGTAGCCCGGCATCGCGGTTGCAACAGAACCCTGCGCCACACCCGTCGCGGGCGCTAAAGTTTCATCATCAGGGTCGACTGTGCCTTTTACTATGTCCTCGGATTCATAGTTGATGATGATGTCTTCGTCTTCGGCAAAGTGCGCCGTGTAGGTCGCCGCTACGTTCAAGCCGCCTACCTTGGCAGGTACAAACGTTGCGCTGGTGCCCACTACCTGATCATCTTCGTCCGTCCAGTTGACAAAGTGGTATCCCGGCATCGCGGTGGCAATAGAACCTTCCGCTACACCCGTCGCGGGTGCTAATGTTTCATTATCAGGGTCGACTGTGCCTTTTGTGATATCCTCGGATTCATAGTTGATGGTGATATCTTCGTCTTCGTCAAAGTGCGCGGTATAGGTCGCCGCCACGTTCAAGCCGCCTACCTTGGCAGGTACAAACGTTGCGCTAGTGCTTACTTCTTGACCGGCTGCGTTCGTCCAGTTGACAAAGTGGTAACCCGGCATCGCGGTCGCAATAGAACCTTCCGCCACACCCGTCGCGGGCGCTAAGGATTCGTTTGCCGGCGAAACTGTGCCTTTTATAATGTCCTCGGATTCATAGTTGATGATGATGTCTTCGTCTTCGGCAAAGTGCGCCGTGTAGGTCGCCGCTACGTTCAAGCCATTACTGTCCTTGGCAGGAATAAACGTTGCGCTGGTGCCCACTACCTGATCGTCTTCGTCCGTCCAGTTAACAAAGTGGTAGCCCGGCATCGCGGTGGCAATAGAACCTTCCGCTACACCCGTCGCGGGTGCTAATGTTTCATCATCAGGGTTGACTGTGCCTTTTGTGATATCCTCGGATTCATAGTTGATGATGATGTCTTCGTCTTCGGCAAAGTGTGCTGTGTAGGTCGCCGCCACGTTCAAGCCGCTTACCTTGGCAGGTACAAACGTTGCGCTGGTGCTTACTTCTTGACCGGCTGCGTTTGTCCAGTTGACAAAGTGGTAACCCGGCTTCGCGGTTGCAATAGAACCTTCCGCCACACCCGTCGCGGGCGCTAAGGATTCGTTTGCCGGTGAAACAGTGCCTTTTACAGTATCCTCGGAGACATAGTTGATAGTAATGTCATCATCTTCGGCGAAGTGCGCGGTATAGGTCGCCGCTACGTTCAAGCCATTAATGTCCTTGGCCGGCACAAACAGTTCATCGGTACCTACCGTATCACCGGTTTCGTCCGTCCACTTGACAAAGTGGTATCCCGGTTCCGCGGTTGCCGTGGAACCTTTTGCCACACCCGTCGCGGGCGCTAAGGTTTCACCGGCGCGGTCAACCGTTCCGCCCGCCAGCGCTTCATAATTAATCGTAATGGGAGCTTTCTCCGCAAAATTGGCATAGTAGTTAATCGGGCTCGTACCCCACCCGGCGGCGGGACGCTGCGGAACAAACGATGCGCTTGTGCCCACAACCGCTCCATCTCGGCTTTCAAACGTCCAGTTGACAAAATCATAGCCGGGAGCCGCGGCTGCCACGGAGCCTTTTCCCGATAAGGTTGACCTTAAAATCGTCTCATAGGCTTCCGATACGCCGCCGTCACCATAACCTACCCAATAGCAGATGGTTACCAGTTCTTCCGGTTTGGCGTATTGCGCCGTGAGCGTGACATTACCGTAGATAAGAATCCGGCTGTCCGGATAATACAGGTTACCCTTCCCGTCACTCCAAGCGTAGAAAGTCGTGCTGTTATCGCCCTTTAGGTGGCTGCCATGCTTGGCAACGGCCTGTGTATCAATGCGGTAAATGTTGTTGTCTTCCTCGGGTGTTCCGGAGCCTTCGCCGACTAAGTACGTGATGGTAAAGCCATCCGTTTTCCATTGAGCAAACAGAATTGTATCGGTCATCAGCTTGATATCATAGGAGAAAGGTATCAGTTTATTGCCAACCATGAAATACCAGCCTATGAACTCGCCGTACCCGGGATACGCGGTGCCTTCCCAAAACCAGTGGTTCGAAGCGTAGCCGCCAATGGCAATGCCCTCTTTATCTACCATTATACCGCCGACATTATCAAAATACTCCACCGTAATGGCGTCCGATTCCCATTTGGCGTAGAATTTCATGTTGCCGTTCGGCATGGTAATCACATCGGCAGCGGTCGCGCCAAAATCATACGGATCGCCGAAACAGTCTCCATTGGTATACCAACCGCAGAAAATATAGCCATCCCGTACCGGATCGGCCGGCTTGTATCCGCTGCCCAGGGGCATTTGATAGGGTACTCCGGGTACGTCCAGATTCGCTCGGCCCGGAACCTGATAGTCGAAAGTCAGCGTAAACGTTTTACGGCTGTAGTAGAAAACGCTGATGGGCCCGCCGGTGTTGGGGCTGCCGATGGTACCGTTCGTATTACGGGCGTATCTGGCGGGAGAACCATCGTTCAGCGGGTTTAAGCCGTTAATTTTTTTGGCGTAGGTCGACCCGGTCAGCAACTGACGGTACTGAAGCATTTCGACATACTCTTTACTGTTCCATATAATTGTGGTGCCGAAATTGGGATCCGTGATACCGGGCGTCACTTCCACATAATACCTAAAGTCGGTAGGCGTGGTGGCGGTTGTGGCAAGCGTGAAAGTTAATGTGCCGGTGTTGCTGCCGTTCGCCGGCAGTAATGTGAAGTCAATGACCGTTCTTTTGCTCATCAAAGCGGTCGTCTCAACAATATTGTTCGGAGAGGACGGAAGGTTCCATTGCTGATATCTTTGCCCGTTGCCTATCGTAAAGCGGATGTAATAGGAAGTATCTGCATTGGTATACTCCAAGCCCGACGGCCACAGGTTTGTTACATCCTGCTCATACTTCCAGGATTGCGTATAAGAATTTCCGTTGTTATATACCGCGCTTGGTGCGGAAGCAAAGTAGAAAGAGTTGTTTGCGCCCGTATTAAACCGGAAGTTATACACTTTACGGCTGAAATACATATTGATGACGGTGGTTCCGTTGCCCAGGATTTCCTTATTAACATCGTAACCTTGGAAATCCGCGTATTTCAGCACGCCGTTCGGCCCGCCCGCGAGGGTGGCATTGGCAAAGTGGGCGGCCGGTATCATGGAACTAATTCCATTAGTACCGGCGTACGGCTTGGAGAAAATGTCGCCCGACACTAAAGCGAAATCATTGGTAACATTGATGGTATCAAAATAGATGTAATGGCTCAAATTTCCCATTGTTGGTGTGCCGGTAAAATTCGGTTTTTCCAGCCATATGGCAATGGTATAATTGGCGGGTTTGCCTTGCCATACAGCGTAGAGCAAAGTATCCTGCGTAATGGGTGTGCTGAAATTAAACGGCTCGCCCTTTTCTGTTTCAGACCAGTGTAAGAAGTCATATCCGTCACGGTTGATTTTTTGGGTCGGTACGCTTATCGTGCCGCCTTTGGTTACCGCTTGCACGGGTTCTTCAAGCTGATCGCCCGCGGAAATAAAGACAACGTAGTACAGGTTGTTAAACTTCGGTAACAGTACCAGATTATCCGTGGGCTTTGCCACACCCAAATCGAAACGGGTATCGGGGCTGCCGCCCTCAAGATACCAATACTCTAAATAGTGACCTTCCGGTCCGATAATTTCATTGAGTATATCCTGCGGCGGCGGATAAATGACTTGATCCGGTGTTAAATCGGCCGTATAGACGATTTTTCCGTCATAATCCCTGAACGAAACAAGATAGGTATCACTGAAAAGCGCATGTACCACGATGTCATCATTAAATGATATACCCACGCCGAACGGACTGCTGACGGCGCCGTTGATATACCAGCCGCGGAAAGACACCATGCCCTCCGGCCAATCCTCACGTGCCAAGACCGGCAGCGCTACGTCACAGTAGTAATGATCGTCTTCAAACTTTATCTGCCCGTTGGGAACAGTGTATACATCATGTACTTCACCATCCACCATGAAGGTAACGGTGGGTCCTAACTCACCCATGGTTGTCACAATCGACCCTAATGTCGTGTTAGATACCCCTATCGAACCATCAACTCCGCCCGCAGAGCCCATCAAAGGCGTTACCATCTGCGTAAGCATCAGTACTGTACAAAGGAGAGCCCATGCTTTCTTTCGCGTAAATTTCATTTAGCACCCTTCTTTCTTACATAAAATACCGTTATATTTACGGGATATCCCCCGTTTAGTAACACATATACCCCATCCTGTTTCGCCGAGTGTACCGCGGTTTACTTAGACATATCTTCCAGCACAGTGACGCAAAGGCGCCAGAAGCAGTTTGACAGTTCCTCACAAGCGGCATAGGTATAGGTATAAGCCGAGCCGCCTACGGCATTGAGCCAGGACGCGCCGCCGTCTGTGCTGTACTGCCAGCAGAGCGCTACGATGCAATCCTCATAACCTAACAGTTCGCTTCGCAGTGTGATGAGGTACCCTTCCTCAACCTGTTCCGGAGCATCTGTCCAGATGCGAATGGAATGCTTCGGGAGAAGATCATTCTCATCCGTTGAGGTGTTGCCTTGCTCTTCATCTTCTTGCTCAGTTTCCATATCATATTCGATTTCCTGGTCTTCTGTCAAATTATTATTCTCATCGTCCCGCTCGTTGTCATCGGTTTCCGATTCATCTTCATTTTCGTCATCTTGAGTGTTATCATCGGTTGCCGATTCATCATTTTTCACGTTGTCTTCGGTATGCGAACCGTCGGAATCGGCATCATTCGATGTTGAATCATTCTGAACGGACTCCTTTGACTCCGAGTTGGTATCGGCCGGGTCAGCCTGGTCGGTCGGGGCATCGGTAATAGGATCTTCTTGAATCGCATCCGTGTCCTGATCCTCCGGTTTTTCATTATCCTGGCCATCTTCTGCTTTTTCACCGATAACAGGCGCTACAAACAGATAGAGAGGCTCCAGTTTGAGCTGCTTTGTTACCGGAAGGTTAAAGTCATAGGGTGTTTGTAATTGGTCGTTCTTTAGGTACCAATGAGAAAAAGCGTATCCTTCCTTTTCCGGAACATGATCCGGCTTCTTGACGGACTCACCGGGTTCCACTTCCACGCGCTTGATGTAACGTCCCATGTTAAAGCTGACTACGATTGACGTTGCGCCCGACTTGTCTTTTCTGCCTTCCGCGAACGACACAGATGCCAACGAGGTTAGTATCGTCAGCGCTATCGCGATAGAAACCAGTTTTTTTAACAGTTTACCCTTCATTGTTGTTTCCTCCTTAGTTTGTGTATGTGGGAGGGGCGTCATGATCACCACTCACCGGATTCTTGGTACCATGATATCAAGAAAGGGGTTACATAACGGGTTACATTTGAAAATAGTTTTCAACGTGTTTTTTCCCTTGTCATATTCAGCGGAGTTCTTTCTCTTGTATCGTACTGATATTTCGAATCATTTTTCACGTTTGATAAAAGATACGTATTTTGTATATATTATATGTTATATATTGTCTTTTTTAGTTATTTTTGCTATTTTTACCGTATTTTCTTTTAATAAATGAACCATGCATAATATATGGTTTGATGTGCCGTTACATATTTGGTTACATGTG
>WRFT01000035.1 GCA_009776385.1 Clostridia bacterium | reverse complement strand
TGAGGCACAAGCCCTGTCAGCGGTTTTCGCTCAAGCGCCGCGATAAACCGATCTCTGCCTGTCATGCTGTAACCTCCGGTCTTAATCGTATACCGCGGCAACACCAAAAAAACGGTATACATATATGGATACAATACGGACAAGATACCATAAGCGGCGATAAAGCGTCAATATACAACCGAGTGCGCGCTATTCAAGAGCACTATACAAAAAGGTATTTTTATGGTATAAACGACTCTATGTGACATATAAGTAAAAACATGCATAGGAAGTGAAATAGTGGAACGCAGCAAGATGAACAGCGTGCTCATTGTAGACGATGAAGATCTCAATATCATGGTATTGACGCATATACTCAATCCGGAGTACACCATCTACGCGGCTAAGGGCGGAAAGAAAGCGCTTGAACTGGCGGAGAAGCATCGGCCGGACGTGATACTTTTAGATATTATGATGCCGGGTATGGACGGGTTCTCCGTGTTGGCCGCACTGAAGGATTCCATCAACACACACGAAATACCGGTCATCTTTATTACCGGTTTAAGCAACGCGGACGACGAGGAGAGGGGCTTGGCTTCAGGCGGCGCGGACTATATAACAAAGCCTTTCACCGCGGCAACCGTCAAACTGCGCGTGATGAACCAAATTAAAATTATAAACCAAATACGTACCATTGAAAGATTATCCATGAAGGATTCGCTGACCTCCATTCCCAATCGGCGCGGATTTGATATCCGTATGGAATTGGAATGGAACCGGGCCGTCCGCGACAAGACGCCCCTCGGCGTCATGTTGATGGATGTGGATAGGTTTAAGGCGTATAACGACACTTATGGCCACCAACAGGGAGACGAGGCGCTTAAGGCAGTCGCCGGGGCTATCACAAAAACCTTGAACCGGGCCAGTGACTTCGCGGCGCGTTGGGGAGGAGAAGAGTTTATCGTACTGCTTCCGAACACAGACTTGACGGGTTCCATTAACATTGCAAAGCGCATCCGCATGAATGTCAGTAACTTGGAAATTATAGCTTTAAACGGCACACGAACGGGTATTACCGTCAGCATTGGCGTCAACGCGCGTATCCCTTCACCGGCCGATACCGTAAACGGCGTTATTTCTTTGGCGGATAAGGCACTCTATATAGCCAAAGAATCCGGAAGGAACATGGTGTCGTCCATACCTTAATAATACTTATCTCGCAGCCTATCTGCCTGATCCGTGCGTTCCCAAGGGAAATCGGCGTCTAAACGCCCAAAGTGCCCGTAGGCTGCGGTTTGCCGATAGATAGGCCTTCGCAGGTCAAAGCGGTTGATAATGGCGCCGGGCTGTAAGGCAAACTCATGGCTCACTATTTCAGCCAGGCGGGTATCCGGCAGACGCCCCGTTCCCCTCGAGTTGACAAAAAGAGATACAGGTTTAGCCACACCGATGGCATAGGCGATTTGAATTTCACAAGCGCCGCAAAGCCCGGCCGCGACAAGATTTTTAGCGGCATGACGCGCGGCGTACGCAGCCGATCGATCCACCTTGGTGGGATCCTTTCCGGAGAAAGAGCCTCCGCCGTGAGGCGCGTAACCCCCGTAGGTATCCACAATGATTTTACGGCCGGTCAATCCCGTGTCACCTGCCGGGCCGCCCACCACAAACCGGCCGGTTGGGTTGATGTACAGACGGGTTCGGGTTGTCAGCAAGGTTGCGTCAATAACGCCGCGGATGACCAAATCCAAAAGAGCGCTTCGCAGTAAGTCCATGGAAACATCTTCCGCGTGCTGGGCGGAAAGGACTATCGCGTCCACTTCTACAGGCCGTCCGTTATCGTAAAGAACGGTCACCTGGCTTTTTCCGTCCGGACGCAGCCACGGCAGCTGCCCCGTTTGACGCAGTTCCGCGAGCCTTCTTGTAAGCTTATGCGCTAAGGATATGGGCAAAGGCATCAACTCCGGTGTTTCATCGCACGCGAACCCGAACATCATACCCTGATCACCCGCGCCGGTTTCCCGTACAGAGGTGCCTCTGGTTTCGTAGGCATCGTCCACACCCAGGGCAATATCGGGCGACTGCCCGCTAAAAGCGGTTTGAACGAAACAGGTGTTACCGTCAAAACCTGTCTGCGCTGAATGATAACCTACCTGTCGAATGACATCCCGTGCGATTTGTTCATACGGGACACGTGCCTTCGAGGTGATTTCGCCCATCAAAAGCATTCTGTCAGCCGCGACGCAAACCTCGCAGGCAACGCGAGCTAACGGGTCTAAAGCCAACAAAGCGTCCAAAACGGCGTCGGATACCTGGTCACACAGTTTATCCGGATGCCCCTGCGTGACGGACTCTGAAGTGAATAAATGCCGCATATAAAACCATCCTCTCTGAACGAAAAAACTGCCCCCGGAGGACAGATAGGAAGGCTGTATGCTGTTCATCCTCCTTATCTGCCAGCACCGCTAATAAAAGCGTTCCGCCGCAGGAATTAGCACCAAGCGCGCAATGCGCCGGTTGCCGGGCTTCATCGGGCCTGTCCCTCCGCCTCTCTGGATAAGGTATTCAATTAAAGATATTTTATATGGAACGGCGTCGCCTGTCAAGAAAAAGACAGACAGGTCCAGGGCAATCGCGGTCTTTCCTGTTGACTCTTGTTTCATTCGGTGGTATATTCCCGCTAAACCATGATATGGAGGTTGCTCTATGCGTTGTACCTGTATCTTTCAACTGATGCAACTGGTCATTAGAAGGCAGCGCCGGTAAGCTACAAGCTAAACCGGTGCGAGCGCGGACAAGCGCGGCATCGGTGGAGATAAAATCCTTGTACTCCGAAACGATGCGGCGTTTCGGAGTTTTTCTTATGTAAAGGAGGATGCTTCATGCCGGTTATACAAACGAGGAGCCTGACAAAAGTGTATCGGACACGCGTTAAAAAAGAGGGGCTCGGCGCCAGCTTCCGGGCATTGTTTCACGCGGAATGGAAGGCAATACAAGCCGTCACGGATATCAGCCTGCAAGTGGAGGCAGGTGAAATCGTGGCCTTTATCGGGCCTAACGGCGCGGGTAAATCCACGTTTATTAAGATGCTTTGCGGTATTTTACATCCGACCGGCGGTGAACTATCCGTCTTGGGCTTCTCCCCGGTCAAGGAACGGCGCAATTTGGCTTTACGGATAGGGACGGTGTTCGGGCAAAAGTCACAGCTATGGCTGCACCTTCCCGCCTTGGATAGTTTTACGCTGCTGGCAGCCATCTACGAAATAAGTGATTCGGAACGCCGACGCCGCGTCGCGGAGCTATCGGAGCTCTTTGAGCTGAAAGACTTTCTGCAAACGCCCGTGCGCAAGCTGTCACTGGGACAGCGCATTCGATGTGAAGTGGCGGCGTCACTGCTGCATAACCCGGAGCTGTTATTTTTAGATGAGCCGACAATCGGCTTGGACGTTGTGGTCAAGCAAGCCATTCGCGAGTTGATTCTAAGGCGCAACAAGGAATGGGGAACGACGGTTTTTCTAACCAGTCACGACCCCTCGGATATTGAACAGTTATGCCGCAGAGCGGTGGTGATTGACCGGGGCGTTATCGTATTGGATACGCAGGTAGATAAGCTAAAAAGCGACTATTTGGGTGAAAAGCGTGTGGAAGTACGTTTCACCTCGCCGCAGCCCTTCTTGCATATACCGGGCGCGGAGGTAACCGTTGAAGGGGGCGGCCTGAAAGCCGTATTAACGGTGAACACGTCTTCCTGCCCTATCGGAGATATCATGGGCCGCCTGTCGGCGATGGGAAACGTTTCGGATATCACCATTAATAACCCGCCGATGGAAGAAATTATCGCCGGTATATTTAAAAGGGAGGCCGCGTCATGAGAAAAACACGCAAATATGCCGTTATCGCGCGGGTCAGTTTTTCAAATGCCTTGGCTTACCGTGTATCGCTGCTGTCACGTTTTTGCTTTTATACGCTTTTTATCATGATTTTTATGAGCTTATGGCGCGCCATCTACCGGGAAGGAAGCGTTCACGGGTATGACTACACGCAAATCGTATGGTACCTAATCATGACGGAGTTCGTGGGATTCGCCTGCGGGACGGGTGTTTTTAACAACATGAATGACGAAGTGAAGTCCGGCTCCATCGCTTATCAACTTTGCCGGCCCACCCATTATGTGCTTTATCAACTGGCCAACTCCGCCGGTCAGATTTTACTGAACATGATGTGCTTTGGTTTATTGGCGGCCGTGCTGGGCCTTGTTTTGGTAGGGCCTCTCATGACGTTTACCGTGGCGGGCCTTCCGCCGCTGCTGCTGTCTTTATTGTTTAGCTTCTTGCTGAACCATTTCTTTCTTATGCTTATCGGGCTGTCCGCTTTTGTATTGGAAGACAACTTCGCCTTATTCCTGATATACCAAAAGCTTAATTTTATGTTAGGCATGTTTCTGCCCGTGGAGTTTTTACCGCCCTGGCTCGGACAAATTGCGGAAAACCTTCCGTTTTCATATATCTATTGGGCTCCGGCTAAAATTTTCGTCCGGTTTTCACCCGATACCTGCTGGGAACTTATCACGCGGCAGGGCGCATGGACAATGGCGGCCGCGCTGCTGGCATTTTTAACTTACCGCATATGCATGAACCGCTTACAGATAAACGGAGGATAAGAATGTGTAAACATATCAAGATATTCAAATGTTACTTTAAGCTGAACCTAGCCTCCGCCTTGGAATACCGCGCCAGCTTCTTTACGCAAGCCTTCGGCATGGCGTTATCCAACAGTTCCTTCATTTTCTTTTGGTGGGTGGCTTTCGGGCAAATCGGCGGCACGATTGCCGGGTACTCCTTTCGGGATGTCTTGTATATTTGGGCCATCGCGAGTTCCGGATTCGGCGCGGCGCATATTCTATTCGCCAATGTCACAACGTTGACGAAGTTAATTGTCACGGGAGAGTTGGATACTTATTTGCTTCAACCCTGCAATGTACTGATGAACATCCTTTGCGCCAAGACGAGCCTGCCCGCATACGGCGATTTTTTATACGGGTTCGTCATCATGTTTATTTTTTACAGCGGCAACCCCATGGCTTGGATGTGGTTTTTATGGGGTGTGTTATTATGCGGGCTGCTGATAACAGCTGTCAATCTTGCCGCGCATACCTTCAGTTTTTACTGGGGAGAAGCCTCCTTGATAGGTCAATTGGCGACGGAGTTTATGATCAATTTTTCTATCTATCCCGAAAAAATATACGCGCCCGCCGTACGGGCTATTATGTACAGCCTTATACCCGCCGGGATTGCCGTTCATGTGCCGCTGCGGCTGTTCACCCGTTTTTCATGGGGAACGGCCTTATGCGCGCTGGGCGGCGCGATATTGTACGGTGCGGCCTGCGGCTTTTTCTTCTACAAAGGGCTTAAACGGTATGAATCCGGAAACGCGATCGTCACCCGGTTGTAAACGGTATGGGGTTTATCCGGTGCTCGCCAAGTTAGCGTTAGTCTCTTCCAGCTTGTGCTTCATTTTACGGTGCTGTGTAAAATAATACTGCGTATAGGACCAGACGCCTTTTAAGCAGGCGCATGCCGTAATGCCTATCCATACGCCCGACAAACCCAGCGCGCCGCCGGACAACAGATAAACCAAGGGTACGCGTATAATGTTGCATACCGTGTTGATAACGGCCGGCGTCGTTGTTTTTCCAAGCCCCCTGAATGTGTTGGACGCGACGGCTTCCATACACAGAGGAATTTGGCATATAGCCAGTATACGCAGGTATGGAACACTGCGTTCTATTAAGGCAGGATCCGGCAGGAAAAGGCCAAAGATGTACTTGCCCGGCACAGCCAGTAAAAGCGTTACAAACGCGCCGTAGCCGAACATGGCCCATGTGGCTGTTTTATAAGATTTTAGAATTCTACGCCACTTCTGCGCGCCGTAATTTTGACCGATAAAGGTAATCAACGCGGATCCGAAGGCGCTGCCTACCAGCCATGTCAACGATTCGATTTGCGAACCGACACGGCTCATCGCCACCGCGTCGGCACCGAAGAAGGCCTCGCGTCGGGAAGTGATCATGACCAAAATAGTAAACAAAAAACTTTCCGCGCCAATGGGAATTGTCTTTTTTAGTATCCATTGCACATCTTGACGGGACGGCACGGCTATCAGCTTGAGAGTATCGAAAGGACGGTTTTTTCCCTTTTTAATGGCTATAGCCAATATGATGCATACCACCATTTGGCCGATGATGGTGGCATATGCCGCCCCGGGGACGCCCATACGGAAGGTAAAGATAAACAGGGGGTCCAGCGTCATGTTGATAATCATCCCAACCATATTGCACAGGAACGGTGTTCGCGAGTTGCCCGAGGCGATAAATACAGCGGTTAGCGTCGCGGTAAGATATGTTACAGGCATTGCCGTCACCGCGATGGCCAGATAATCCACCGTGAGGGATGTGACATTTTGCTCTTGAAACCGAAAGAAATCGGCCATGGGGTAACGAAAGAAAAACATAAGCAACGCGACAATGACACCTAATGTGAGGCTGATGAAGACCGCCGTCTGCGTATAATTCTTCGCTTTTTCGATGCGTCCGGCTCCTAAAGACTGGGAAACACCGATACTGGCTCCGGAACTGGCAAGAAGCATGAAAGCAACGGATAGCCAAAGGTACAGCCCCGCGGCGCCTGTTGCCGCCACCTCTTCACTGCCTAAGCGGCCAAGCCAAAACATATCCGTTAAATTATACAGCATTTGCAGCGCCTGAGAACCCATCATGGGCGCTGCTAAAAGCATCATTCTGCGTAGAATAGGCCCCTCGGTTACGGGCAAGGCGGCGCGGCTTGAGGGCCTGGTGTGCATGATGTTTCTCCTTTCCATTGTTACCGCGCGCAGTGTATCACGATGATATTTGCATTTCAATACGGGCTCCTGAACAGCGTCATTAAGGAGTCCCTTGTTGTATTCCGCAATATGCAGTTTTGGGAGTCATCCATTAAAGGATAGTACTGTTTTATCTTATACTTGAATGGCTTTATAAAAACAGGCGGTCGTCGCGCAGACATACGGAAGGACATATATGAACGCAATACCGCCTGTTACCCCGCACAGCAGATACCATGGGATGAATGAGAGTTGCAGAACAAACAGATCCCCCACCTTGCCTGCCATGATACGCTTGCTTTCGTCCAAGCATTGACGCGCGGTCCAGTCCGGATGCTCTGCCAACACATACGGGGCCATGGAATAGGACAGGCCTTTGATGATTCCCGGTATAAACAGTAAAAGCGACCATAACATGGTAAAAAATCCGGTGATAATCATCAGCCACAATGCCTTGCCAAATATATCCAGGCGTTTAAACAAATCTCCTGTGGCGGGCTTTTTACCGGCTGCTAACCCGATATAGACCAAACATAACCCGACATTCATTGCCGGGGCGAACAGCCCTCCGATCGCGGTACCTGTTATCAATCCCATCACCAAAAAAAGAATAAACAGGATGCCTACATGACCCCTGATTTGATCTCTCGCCAACGCTTTAAGCTGTGCTCTTTCCTGCATTTTAACCCTCCTGACAATATTGCCGGCAGTACCGGCCGTAATAGTGATGGCGCACGCTCATGTCACGCCGTACATAATCGCTGCGTCTCTTCAGTTCTAACACTTAAGCCGCACAACGCGTACGCGTTAATCATTTCGTTATCCCTCCTTGTATTCCTGCTTGTAAATACGAATGCATTCCCCTCTTAATTCCTGCCTTTTTATTCGTTTACGTCTCGCGCACACGCGCGTTTTTTCTTTTTTTTATTGACAAGCGGAGAAAAGTAATGTACCATTACGCAGCCGTGTAAAGCGGATTGATACCGCGGGGTGGAGCAGACCGGTAGCTCGTCGGGCTCATAACCCGAAGGTCGAGGGTTCAAATCCCTCCCCCGCAACCATTCAAGATAGATGCCCTTTGTGATGATTTAATCATCGCTGAGGGCGTTTATTTACGTTATGTAGAAATAATCTTGACTTAATCTGTGTGTCTTAACCCCTTCGTTTTATTATTGCATTCCTCTCTATGCCGTGTTATACTGCAATAAGAACATTTGTTCCCTATATGGAGGAGATGCCATGGACCGTGTTATATTACATTCGGACGCGAATTCTTTTTACGCTTCCGTAGAAATGAAATACAGGCCGGAGCTAAAGGGAAAGCCCGTGGCGGTATGCGGTGATCCTGCCGAGCGGCGCGGCATCGTGGTAACTAAAAACCCGCTGGCCAAGAAGTATGGCGTTTTAACAGGCGAGCCGGTCCATCGGGCATTGGAGAAATGCCCGGGCCTTATCTTGCTGGGAGGTCATTACGATTTATACCACCGCTATTCCGCGTTCCTGCGTGATATTTATAACAGTTATACCGATAAGGTAGAACCGTACGGGCTGGATGAGGCTTGGATGGATATTTCCAAAAGCGGATACACCCTAAAGGACGGGGAACGGATCGCCCATCAAATACGCAACCGCGTTAAAAATGAGTTAGGTATCACGGTTAGCGTGGGTGTTTCCTTTAACAAAGTTTTTGCCAAGTTTGGTTCTGACTATAAAAAGCCGGACGCGGTAACTGTGATTACCCGTGATAACTACAAACAAGTGGTTTGGCCGCTGCCCGTGGGCGACCTATTCTATGTCGGGCCGCAGACAGCCGCGGGGCTGGCGGCTATGAACATCCGCACCATCGGGGATTTGGCATGCTGTGAGGACTGGCTGCTGGACAGGCGTTTCGGAAAATGCGGCCGAATGATTAAGGATTATGCCAATGGCCTGGAGGACGCGCCCGTTTGCCCGGCGGATTACGTTTCGGAAGCCAAATCCATCGGAAACTCTACGACAACACCGGAAGATATCGTTACCTTTTGGCAGGCGCGGTGTGTTTTAACGCTCCTTGCCGAAAGCGTCGGCGCCAGGCTGAGGGAAGAAAGGCAGCGCTCCGGATGCATTGCCGTATACGCGCGGGATAACGCGATGATTACGCATGGTTTTCAACGTACTGTCTCACCCAAGACAAACATTACTGCCGAAATCGCCGCCTTCGCTTGTAAAATGTACGAAGAACGCTTGGACACAGGCGTCCCCTACAGAGGCGTCGGTATCACCTGTTCCATGTTGTCGGGAATAGGTGAACCTTGCCAAATGGATTTGATGAACAGCCTGCAAAAAAGAGATAAATGGGAGAAAGCGGAATCGGCTATCGACGCGATCCGCGTCCGTTTCGGAGACAGGTCCGTGATACGCGGCATCGTGATGGCCGGCAAAAAACTGTCGGGTATGAATCCGCGGGAAGCGCGAACCGTATTACCCGGAATGTATTATACGGCTTAAAGTAAAATAATAAGCCGTTGAAACACTATTAGCGTTTACCTTGATCGTACGGAATGCCTTCCGCTTTCGGGGCGCGTGATTTTCCGGAGGTTAACACCAGCACAATCATCGTGACGATGTAGGGAAGCATCAGGTATAGGTTTTCCTTGCTTTTAATGTTCTCAAACTTCGGCAGAAAAGGCAGGGAAGAGGCATATGAGCTGATGATTCTGAAAAACGCGAAGAACAGGGACGCGCCTAAAATATTCAAGGGTTTCCAGTTGCCAAAAATCATCACAGCCAACGCCAGGAAGCCGTATCCGGCCACTGTGGATTGGAACCCGGACCCGGCGGCCAGCGTATAGGCAAAACCGCCCAAGCCGCCCAGGCATCCGGAGATGAAAACCCCTAAATAACGCATCTTGTAAACGTTGACGCCCAACGCGTCGGCCGCCTGCGGATGCTCGCCGCACGCCCGCAGCCGCAAGCCTGTTTTTGTCTTATATAAAAACATTTGCGCCAACACAAGAACCAAGATCGCGGCGGGTGTAGTGATATAGAGTGATTTGAAAACAATGCGGTCTAAAAAGAGCGTTAACGACGCCCAAAAACCGTCCGGGTTTTGGAAGACAAAGGGGGCATGGTTAATGTAGCGCCAGTCCGGTAGCGGGATGGTGGTTTGCCCCTGCCCTTGTATCACCCATGTAAGCACAATGGCGAAAGCGGGCGCTAACAAATTAAGCGCGGTTCCCCCGATTGTTTGGTTAGCCTTTAAATTAATGGCGGCAACCGCTAACAGCAACGAATACAAACCGCCTGCGGCGACAGATACAACCATAGCCGCAATCATATGCCCCTGGGCATGGTTCGCGGCGCCCGCTATGTTAACGGTACGCAGGTAAAGGCAGGAAAAGAGCGCGCCGACTATCATAATGCCTTCCAGCGCGATGTTGATCACGCCGGAACGTTCTGAAAACATGCCGCCCAACGCGACCAGCAGCAACGGTACGGCGAAGAGAATGGTTCCGGATATTAAATCAGCTACAATATTCACGCATTCTCCTCCTGCGCGGGTTCCGCGCTAAAGTCATCCGCCGCCTGCTTTTTACGCCCTGTAAACAGCTTTGCCAGCATCGTTCTCATCAGCAGGGAAAACGCGCTTAAGTAGATAATGGCGGCAATGATAATGTCGATAATCTCCCTGGAAAACTCCGGCTGCAGCGCTTCCCCGCCCACTTGCACGACCGAGATAAAAAGCGAGCTGAAGATGGTGCCGAGGGGATGCGAGTTGGCCAGGAGCGCGACAGGAATACCGTTAAACCCCATGGGCAGGAGGTTTTTAACCAATGTATACTGCGCCGTGCCGCTTAAGTAGTAAATACCGCCGCCCGCCCCGGCTAAGGCGCCCGATATCATCATGGACAGAACGATATTCCTGCGTGAGTTCACACCGGCATATTCTCCGGCGCTTCGGTTATACCCGCATGCCTTCAGTTCGTACCCGAAGGTGGTTTTTTGCAGGATGACCCATGTGATGAGGGCCAACAACATAGCCACGAAGATACCGATATTGACATAGTTTGTACCCAACAATTCATCTAAGCCGAGTTTGGGGATGAGCGCATCGAGATTGGCATGCTTGAGCATGGCGGTACGATCCCGCGTGCCGCCCGTACGCCATGCGTTATCCAGCATGACGGGCATGTTGGTGATAATCAGGTTGACCGCGTACAAGCCAATCCAGTTGAACATGATGGATGTTATAACTTCATTAACATTAAAATACGCCTTGAACAAGCCCGGTATAGCGCCCCAGACAGCGCCGCCCACCATCGCCATGATCAGCGCCGCCCACCAAGGCAGTTGAAAACTGATTGCCGCCGTTAAAGAGAAGAAAGCGCCGATGGTGTACTGCCCGGTTGCGCCAATATTAAAGAGGCCTGTTTTAAAAGCGAAACTGACCGCCAGGCCCGTCATCAGCAGGGGAGCGGACTGGTATAATACCTTTCCGAACCTTTCGGTATTGGCAAGGCCGGAGGTCAGTATTTTAATAAAACCGGAGTATGCGTAAGGCGAATTGAACAAATATAAAAGCAATAGCCCGAACAAAAGCCCTGCCGCGATGGCGAACAACGACGCCGCGCAGGAGATGATGC
>WRFT01000034.1 GCA_009776385.1 Clostridia bacterium | reverse complement strand
GCGCCGGAAAAAATAAGGGATTCTACCGCCCGTTTATTCAGCGCGTCCGTGTGTATCCGGTCGCAGAAATCGAAAATATCCCGGTAGGGCCCCGTTGTCCGTTCCTCTAAAATAGCCATAACGGCGCCCTCGCCGACATTTTTTACGGCGCCCAGGCCGAAACGAATGCCTAAAGTGCCGCTTTCATCTTTGTCAACCGTGAAGCGGTACGCGGATTGGTTCACATCCGGCGGAAGGATGGGTATGCCCTTGGCGCGGCAGTACCCGATGTAACCGGCAATCTTATCCCGGTCCGCCTGCCCGCCGACGCTGTTCATGAGCGCCGCCATGTAGGAGACGGGATGATGCAGCTTTAAATATGCCGTACGCGCGGCCAGTACGGCATACGCGGCCGCGTGGGAACGGTTAAACGCGTAAGCGGCAAAGCCGCTCATTTCATCGAATATGCGTTCCGCCTGCTCGCGGCTGATACCGTTGCGCACGCAACCGGGTATGATCTGCACGCCGTTTTTGTCCTGCATGCCATCAATAAAATGTTTCCGTTCCTTGTCCATGACATCTTTTTTCTTCTTTGCCATCGCGCGCCGCATCAAATCGCTGCGGCCCAAGGAATACCCCGCCAGATCTTTGACAATTTGCATGACCTGCTCTTGATACACCATGCAACCGTATGTTACCTCTAATATGGGGCGAAGTTTTTCATGAATGTACCGAACCGTATCCGGGTTATGCTTGCCGCGTATATAACGCGGTATCGAGTCCATGGGGCCCGGTCGGTACAGGGAAATAGCCGCGATAATATCCTCAAAATTCTCCGGCTTCATGTTTGTTAAAAAGGAACGCATGCCGCCGCCTTCCAGTTGAAAGACGCCGTCCGTATCCCCGCGTGAAATCATCTCGTATATTCCAGGATCATCCAAAGGTATGGCCTCGGCTGTCATTTGGGTTCCGTATAGGCGCATGAGTTCCAGCGTGTCTCGTATTACCGTCAGTGTGCGCAATCCCAGAAAGTCCATCTTTAGCAGGCCCAGCTTTTCAATGGTGCCCATCTCGTATTGCGTGGTCACCACATCCTCGTTTTTTTGCAGCGGCACGTATTCCGTCAAGGGCTTCTTGGTTATCAGCACACCCGCCGCGTGTGTTGAGGTATGGCGCGGCATGCCCTCCAGCGTCATGGCCGTGTCAATCAGGCGTACGATTTCCGGGCGTGTCTGATAGGCGGCGCGCAGCTGCGGGCTCTCCTTGAGCGCCTCTTCCAACGTAATGCCTAATCTTGAGGGAATAGCCTTTACGATGGCGTCAACCTCCGCCACTTTCATGCCCAGCACGCGGCCCACATCGCGCAGGACGCCGCGCGCGGCCATGGTACTAAAGTTAATAATTTGGCTGACATGATCCGCGCCGTATTTATTAACCACATAGTCAATGACTTCCTGGCGGCGTTCAAAGCAAAAATCGATATCCAAATCCGGCATGGATATGCGTTCGGGATTCAAGAACCGTTCAAACAGCAGATGATACCGCAGGGGGTCCAACATGGTAATACCCAGCGTATAGGCGACGATGGATCCCGCGCCGCTGCCGCGGCCGGGCCCGACCATAATCTTTTTTTCCGCTGCGTAACGGATAAAATCCCACGCGATTAAAAAATAATCCTCATAGCCCATTTTGGAGATGACATCAATCTCGTACAGGAGGCGCCGCATGGGTTCGCCCTCGGCGGACACATCCTGATAGCGCTGCTCAAGCCCCTCCAAACAGAGTTCCGTCAGCATGGACCGCGCCGTTTTGCCCCGCGGCATGTCAAAGGCGGGCAAATGTACCTTGTCAAAATCGAAAGGGACATGGCAGCGTTCGGCAATCTTCATGGTATTGTTGATGGCGTCGGGATACGCGCCGAACAGCGCGTGCATTTCCGCTTCGCTCTTTACATACATTTCGTTGGATTCCATACGCATGCGGCTCTCATCGGCCAAGGTCTTGCCGGTTTGTATACACATAAGCGCTTCCTGCGCCGCCGCGTCTTTTTCATGCACATAATGACAATCATTGGTTGCCGCCAGCGGTATACCCGTCTCCCGCGAAAGACGAATCAGCCGGGGCAGCACGACGCGCTGTTCCGTCAGGCCGTGATCCATTATTTCTATATAAAGGCTGTCTTGCGAAAAGAGGCCGCGCAGGGTGTCTAAATACGCGCGCGCTTCCTCCATGTTGTTTTGAAGGCATAACTTGGCAAGGTCTCCGGAAAGGCAGGCGGTCAAGGCGATAAGGCCCTCGGTGCGCCCCTGCAAAAAAGCGTAGTCCACGCGCGGGCGGTAGTAAAAACCATTCATAAAACCTTCCGAGGTAATGGCCATCAGGTTTTGATAGCCCGTTTGATTGGCGCACAGAAGTATCAGATGGCTGTACTCGCGTGAGACGACCTGTTTATCAAACCGGTCCGGGCAAACATATATTTCACAGCCGATGATGGGCGTGACGCCCTCGTCCATGCATGCCTGATAAAAATCGACGGCGCCGTACATGACACCGTGATCCGTGACGGCGCAATGGGTCATGCCCAACTCGCGGATGCGCCGCACAAGCGGTTTTACGCGGCAGGCACCATCTAAAAGGCTGTATTCGCTGTGTACATGTAAATGGGCAAACGCCATGACGAGGGTTAGGGTCCCCCCTCTCGGGAGTCATTTTTACGCCATAAGTAATAATATTCCGCAAATACCTTTTATCTTCCTTCTTTCATGGACGGCGGGGGAGCGGTATAAAAAGCGGGCCCGCCGAAGGGTAAGCCCGGCACGGTATAAAGCGCGTCCGCCGTAACGAACGCGCTTTGTAATCTTTTTTCCTGCCAAAATGACGGTGTACTGTAAAGAGCCGCTTTTACTTTTTCACCGGAGCCTGGTTGTATGCCGTGTTGATGGCGGCCTGGTGATCCGCGTCTACCACATTGGAAGTGTGGGTTCTGGAATTGACAAAATGTACGCAGAACTGGCCCTTGAAGTCATTGTTTTTAATCGTGTCGCCTTCCGGGTAATTATGCGGCACACCGTACATGGACGCGGCGAATGTCCTGCCCCCCACGGTGACCCAGATGGGACGACGATGCCAGTGCGTGGAGGCGGTAATCTGATCGGCGTTCTTAACATTGTACATCTTGCAGATGCGCGCCGTGTCCGCTGCGGTCAGCGGCTCTACGTCCGCGTGATTGCCGCCGGACCAGCGGTATACGTTAATGACGGTGCCTGTCGCGACATCCTTTATCACGGCGTTCGTGCCCTTGGCCCAAATGGTTTGAATGCCTCCTGTGAACCAGTCAATCTTTTCGCAGGGATACATGGTGAAGTTGGGGTTGGAAGAGCTGCCAACGGGTACGGTCCCGAACAGGGCGTGCAGCGTCGACGGGCCCGCAATGCCGTCTACCGTTAGTTTTCGGGATGCTTGGAATGCCTTGACCGCGGTTACCACGGCGCTGTTATACGTGGAGGTGATGGTGCCGGAGAAGAATCCCTGCGCCTTCAGTTCCGTAACCATTTCCTTGACCGCGTTGCCGGTCGCGCCCAACGAGAGGACGGTATAGGACGCTTCCTTTCCGGAAGATGCGGGCGTGGGGGTGGCAATCGGTTTTCCGGAGGCGTCGCACACTTCCAAATAGCTGCCGCTGATATAGCCGTAGCCGTAGGCGGTTTTACAGTAGTAATACAATATTTTGCTTTTAACAACCGGATCACCGGAATAGGATAAAATGGTTCCCTTCGTTTCCACACGGTTTCCTGTTACCGCGCCGCCCGCTGTCTTACGAATGTTCAAGCTTGAAACCGTCGTCTTTACATAGCCTGTAATCACGTCGGCCGCCGGCGGTGTGACGGCAGGATTGGAAGCCAGCCAAGCGTCATACTCAGCCTGCGTCATAATCTTTACGCAGGTTCCCAAAACCCATAGCGGCTGGTTATCATAAACAATCTTGTACCATACGCTGCCGGCCGTCACCTGCGAGGTTGAGTAAGAAAAGACCGTACCGAGCTTAACGTTCGCCTTGGCCTGGGAATCCTTATTGGCGGCCACCCGCAGGTTTACGGAATCCAGCGTGGTCATTAAATAGCGGGTGGTGGCCTGCGCGGTCGATGTGGGCGTCGCCGAAGGCGAGGAGATCGGGCGGTTGTTTAAATAATCATCCACCTGCGCCGGTGTTAGTTGCTTAAGCATATCGCCTCGGACATAGCCGTTTGCACCCTTAACTTGTACGGGATACCAATCATACGCGCCGGAACGGGATACGCTTCCCGTCATCGGATAGACTTCATTTTTTTGGACTTGCCCGATAACCGCACCGCCCGCCGTCTTACGCAGGTTGACGCTGTTCAGCAGGATGATGACATAACCCGTCGTCGCAGCGGTGCTGCCGGTAGACGTCGGTGTGGCGTTGGGCGCGTAATCACCGGTATAGATGCCCATATCGGCCCTGACATAACCATTTCTTCCCGCGGCGCTCTTCACCGGGTACCAGGTATACGCGCCGCTGGTGACTGGCGGCGCCGTCACGGGTAAAATAGCTCCGATGGGCAGCATTTCCAAATACTGTCCTGCGGGTTTATCCCTCAGGTTTACCTTATCCATCGTCAGTCTCAGCGTACCGTACGCGCCTGTCGCGGCAGGCGGCGTCGTCGCTTGCGACTGCCCGCCCGACAAAACCATGACGCAATCATCCCGGACATAGCCCTTAACGCCCGCCGCGGTCGTGACATAGTACCAATCATATCCGCCCTTGTGGGAGATGGCGGTAAAAATGAGTTCCGTGCCGATTTTAAGCTTGCCCAGCAGTACGCCGCCTTCTGTTTTTCTAAAGTTGACGTCATCCTTTTTTATTTTAAGGATACCGGCGCCGGAAGGAATCGTAGCCGTGCTGGTAGGTTCGTTAGTACTTCCTGTATTGTTTCCCGTATTGTTCCCGGGCTGCAGCGGCGTTCCGCCGGCGTCGCAGGGGGTGACGGTATCACCGCGTACATAATACGTCTTGCCGTCGGAAAAATAAATCTCATACCAAGTATAAGCGCCTCTGGTAACGGGCTGGGAGAGATAAGGCATGACCAAGCCGTTTTTAGGCAGCCATTCGTTTAGCTTTGCGCCCTCGGGCGTTTTGCGCAGGTTCGCGGAACTAAGGATAAGCTTAACATAACCCGCCGCGTTCACGGCGGTTGTTGCGGTCGCTGTCGCGACGCCCGTTAACGTGAGAAAATCACCCATGATATAGCCCGTTTGGCTTCCGTATTGCACCTTATACCATGTTTTCCCGTCTTTGACGGTGACATCCAGCACCGTGACGGTGGTTCCTCTGGCTTCCAGCCGCAGCAGCAGCGCGCCGTCGGCTGTCTTACGCATGTTGACGCCTCCGGCATTCGTCATGGCCAAGGTCCCGGCCGTGAACGGGGGCGGGGAAGCGTTGTTTGTAGGCGCCGCATTGGTGGGCGCGTTGGTTGGTTCATTGGCAGGCGCATTTGTCGCCGTTTGAGCCGGCGGCGTTGCTGTAGGGTTCAAAACAGCGGGCATATCTGCTGCGGCAAAGTCGCCTTGTTTCGGCTTTCCCGCGTTGACCCACGCGGTGAGCCCTTCAGCGGTCAGGGGCGCCATGCAGGAGCCCAGTACATAACCTTCTTTGATACGATCGGCTTTCGGATCGGGGTCGGGCGCCTTTACCTTGTACCATAGGTTCGTTCCGGTACCTGTAGTAGCCGTGATTTCCACAATCCAATTCAACGGCATGCGGAAGCTGATGACCCCGGACGATTTGGGCGCGTCCCTGAGCGCGACATTGTTTAAAATCATTTTTCCGTAATTATCGGCGGCGGCCGCACCGGGCGTTATGGGAAACCAGATACACAGCATGACGAAAACCGTTATGCCTGCCACCCACTGTTTATTTTTTTTACTTAAAAACATATGCCGTTCCTCGCTTTCAAGGATCCGTGTCGCCGACATTTTTGATATTGCCGGAAAGGATGTCACCGTTATTATATTACAGATATATTACATAGTCAACTATATTTGTCACGAAAATTTCATCATTTCGGGTTTTTCCGGTTCGTTCACGTCAAGGGAAAGCGTCATCATGATACAGGGTCACCCGGGTGATTAAGGAACGCTCATTGCCGCCGGCTGTCCACTCATGGCGCGTGTCCAGTGCGGCTTCCGCGTGAAGAACGGCGATGCCGTTTTCCAGTATATACCTGTCGGTTCCGTAAAAAAACAGGGAGTTTCCTGCCCAGGATAATTGCCATGGCTGCCCGTTGGCATACGAAGGCGCTTCACGTACCGCCCGGGCGATTTGCAGCGCCCATTCAGGCCATCCGGTAACGCTTCCGTTGCGCGCGAATCGCTCGATAGGCCTCCTTTTACGAGGCTCTGCCCGCGCCTCTTCCTCCCGATCGGCGCACCCTAACGCGATGACACATAAAAGCTTCTCATACGGCTCCAGGGTTACGGGGCAGTCTTTTTGACGGTAGCTATGGGTTACCCAGCAGGTTCCGATGCCGTTATCCGCCGCGGTGAGTACAAACGCCTCGCCCGATATGCCAGCCAGCAGCGTATGGTTTGGGCAGCGTGTGTCGGCAATCAGCGCGGCGAAACGGCTTACGCCGGTAAAAATGCTTGGCTGTAAGGTTGAATGGCGGAAGAAGGAAGGGTCGCACATGCCTAAAACCATCCGTACACCTTTGATGCAGCATCGCTGCGCGGCATAGCACAGCGCGGACCATTGCGCAATGGAGGGCGGACCCGAAAAACGGCGGCAGGAGCGGCGTTTTGGCGCGGTTTCCCGAAACCGTCTTTTTTGCGCGTCTGTATAAAAACCATTGACAGGCAGATATTCCGCCATGCCCTTCTCCGTCACTGCCGCTCTATCATCTTCCAGATATCGTTAACAACGGAAGCGAATCCCGGCGTTTTACGTATGGATTCTTGTATCTTTTGGCAGCCGTTCAAAACGGTGGAGTGATCCCGTCCGCCGAAGGCATCGCCTATCTTAGGCAGGCTCATGCCCAGAATTTCGCGCGTCAAGTACATGGCGATCTGGCGCGGCACAACCACCTCGCGGCTCCGTTTAATACCGGTTAAGTCCTCCAGCGTGATGGAATAATAATGCGCGACGGTCTCCTGTATGGACTGGCATGTTGTACGCTTCATTTCGCGTTGTAAAAAAGTCTCGCGCAAGGCTTCTTCGGCCATTGTCATGGTGATGGACGCGCTGCCGCTTAGCGCGGCGAACGCCATCAGCCGGGTGAGTGATCCTTCCAGTTCACGAATATTAGAATCGATGCGTTCGGCGATCATCGTGAGTATGTCGTCCCCGATGATCAGCCTGTCCCGTTCCGCCTTGCGGCGGAGTATCGCGATACGCGTTTCGATGTCCGGCCGCTGCACATCGCAGATTAAGCCGCCCTCAAAGCGGCTGCGCAGACGCTCTTCCAGGCGGGCAATATCCCTGGGCGGCCGGTCGGAGGTCAGGACTATTTGGCCGCCCGCGGAGTGCAAGGCGTTAAAGGTATGGAAAAACTCCTCCTGCGTGGAATCTCTCCCCGCTATAAACTGGATATCGTCCACCAGAAGGATGTTCACATTGCGGAACCTGCGGCGGAACTCGATGTTTCTGTTTTGCTGGATGGAGGCGATTAAATCGTTCGTAAAGTTTTCAGAGGTGATATAGGTGATTTCAAGGGATGGGTATAGCTGCCTGGCATACGCGCCGATGGCGTGCATGAGATGGGTTTTACCCAAGCCGACACCGCCGTAGATAAACAACGGGTTGTACGCCTGCGCGGGTTTTTCGGCCACCGCCATGGATGCCGCGTAAGCAAAGCGGTTCGCGCCCCCTACCACGAAGGACTCAAAGGTGTATCGGCTTTCCAGGGGCGTTGAGTTATTTCGGCGTTCGTCATAAGGCAGGAAGGACGCCTCATCCTCACCCGGCAGGGCTATTTCAACCTTCATCGGCTGCCCCGCGGCTTCCGAGAGGGCGCTGTTGAGCATGGGCCGGTGAAAAGCGGATATCATCTTCTCCGTAACCGCGCTGTCCGCGGTCAGAAACAGGGTGTCCCCGTCCAGCCTTAACGGCGACAATTTCGCTATCCACATATTATAAAGACCGGACGGTGTATCCTCTTTAAGCAGCGTACAGGTTCTTTCCCATAGATTGGCCACGCTCATCTGAAACCTCCGTATAAGACCGCAAACATGCGTTGCGCGTAGTGCTGAGGGCCGTGAAGCGATAAAAAAACACCCGGGCTGTCCGTGATACGGATAGTGATCCGGCCGAAAGAAACTGCCGTCAGCGTGTCGGTATGATAGCAAACTCTCAT
Organism: Clostridia bacterium; assembly: GCA_009776385.1. GTDB lineage: Bacteria > Bacillota > Clostridia > Christensenellales > Aristaeellaceae > WRFT01. Next base: position 3,175 of record WRFT01000034.1, on the reverse strand, counting down.
CCGTTTTTCAAGTTTTCCACAGGAGCCTAAAGCACGGGCCGCGGCCTGTACGCGGCAGCGCTCATCCCTATAAATTGTATCCTTCCGATCGGTTGACTACCACTATTGGAGATGAATGCCGCAAAACGGGACGTTTCACTAGAAAGTAACGTATCCATGACCATTCCGCAATCAAATGTTGACTCAAACTTAACATTTTGCTAATATGAAGCGGGTCAAACAGGGTTCATAATGCCCGCGGCCGATTGGTTTCATGTATAACGCCGGGGGATTGAGACGGTGCGTCACATTAAAGACAGGAAGTGGGCATATGGCGGCGTCTGTCAGCGAAGATAGCGTACGGCAAGCCTTACGGCTTTGGGTCGGGATGGATGTGATAGACAACACCTCCATCTCGCGGGAGGCCGTGACGCTTTTACGGCGCTATTCTCCGTTCAGGCAATCTTTAAGCGAGCTGCGCGATGCCGTGGAAACCCTGCTGCTGGGCATATTGCACCGTTTTTTGGGTGTGAGCATGTCGGCGCGTATGGAGGACGGTTGTTTTCGCAGAATTCTCATGAGGGACATCGTGGCGCTGACGGACGACTTAATGGGTATCCTTTTCGATTCGCTGGCCGTCTATTCGGTCAATTACGAGTTGATCAGCGCGTATTCCCTTTCCCACGAAAGCCTTGCCGCCCTGCGTGTGCTGTACCAAAAATATGAACAATGGATGAAGCCGGATGAACGCGCCGTGCTCGCGGCGATGATTCGGCGTGTCTATCCGAAGGAACGTTACGAACAATGGCTGTGTTTGCCGTGACACTTGCCGTTTAAGTTGGTTCATCCGTGAACAGAGTGTAAAGGATATGCCTAATGACGCTTGGCGTGTTGCGTTCGGAACCCGCCTGTGTCATAATTCGTCGGGTAAAACCTAAACCTATCAAACGCGTTAGGCGGATAAGAAAGGATTTTTTACCGTGAAAAGAAAGATACATCGGATGGTTGTCTATGCGTTGGCTTTAACCCTCGCGTTTATCACTGCCGGCGCTTGTCTTGCGCCGGCAGTTCAGGCAGAGGATGACAGTAACGCCGCAATCCTCGTCAACGGACAGGGCATTGCCCGTGATTTGGTTACCAGTTATCATCTGTATATACTCAGCTACTTTTCCTATTATTATGGTATGGATGCCACCCAGGCGGATGTGCAGGAAATGGCATACGAGTATGCTACCCAAAACGCGGTCATCGTCGAGCTGCTCCGCCAAAAAGCGGGGGAGATGCAAATAATCCTGTCGCCGGAAGAAATACGCCAGTTAGAGGACGATTACGAGGCGGGTGTGGAATACTATGCGCAGAGCCTGCTTCAGGAGTTGGAGAACCCGACGGAAGAAAACAGGCTGGCGGCGCGGCAAGAGGCTGAAAACACCTATGCCGCGCAGGGATACAGCTTGGCGTTGATGCTAACCGAGAAGCTGGGCGAAAAAGTGAGGGCTGAACTGTGCGATACTATTGTGTCGGTCACGGATGAGGATATTCAAGCCTACTACGACAGCCTTGCCGCGCGGGACCGCGAAGAATACGGTGATGACTTTTCTTACTATGAAATGATGAAGATGTACTGGTCCTTCTACGGCGACCATGAACCCGTTCATGTTCCGTCCGGGGTACGCGGAATAAAGCACATCCTTTTAGAGGTGTCCGATGAGCTGCTGGATGTGTACCGAAACGCGGTGGCGGCGCTGGAAGAAGCGCTGGAAGAGACGGAGAGAACCGATACGGACGGGCCGGAAACGGACGCGCCCGAAAATCCCGCTCAGGCGACGCCGGACGTGGACGCCGCTCGGGAGGCTATATTAAAAAGCATCGAGCCGTTGGTGGATGAAATTATGTCAAAGTTCCATCAGGGTGAGCCGTTTGACGCGCTGGTAGCCGAATACGGGCAAGACCCGGGCATGCGTGAGGAGCCCTATAAGACGGCCGGTTATTACCTGCATTTAGACGCGGCGGGTTTTGAAAAAGCTTTTAAAGAGGCCGCGTTTAGCCAGTTGGAGAAACCCGGGGATATTTCCGGCCCTGTCGTGACCGCCTACGGCGTGCATATTTTATACTATGACGCGGATATTCCCCAGGGCGCTCCGCCCCTGACGGAGGAGGCGCGCGCGAAATACGGCGAACAAGCGCTTGCCTGGGTGCGCGATAGCTACTTTAACCAACTGGTTGAAACCTGGCTCAATGAGGCGGTCATCGAGTTCCGCTGATAGGTTAACCGCCCTGCTTTACAAGGTTAAAAAGCCGCGGATGGTCAGATGCCCGCCGCGGTTTTTATGTACTTTATTTCGTCCGTTTCCGGTTCTTTTTTTAGCCGATTCCCCTCTTGACAGCCGCAGTTGTCCACAGGAAACGGCGGGGTTTATGCACAGGCTCCCACGAAAAACAAGTAAATTCAACGCTTTTTCTGTGGATAACCCTGTGGACAGTGTGGATTACCCTTGTTTTTCTAAAGATTTTTCACATTTCCGGGGGTGCGATGGCCAGTCAGCGTTTCCATTAGACAAGCGCCTGTGTGGCTGCCCGCGAACCGCGCAATGTCCTCCGGTGTTCCCGCGGCAACCAGGCGGCCGCCCTCGTCCCCGCCTTCCGGCCCCAGGTCGATGACATAATCCGCTGTCTTGATAATATCCAAGTTATGCTCGATGATCAAAACGCTGTTGCCGTTATCAACCAGTTTTAAAAGCACCGTAATCAGCTTGTCCACGTCCGCCTTATGCAGCCCCGTGGTCGGTTCGTCCAGCAGATATATCGTGCGGCCCGTGGCGCGGCGGCTCAATTCCGTCGCCAGCTTGACGCGCTGCGCTTCGCCGCCGGAAAGCGTGGTGCTCGGCTGGCCGAGCTTCATGTAAGACAGGCCCACTTCGTGAAGTGTATTCAGTTTCCGCATAATTTGCGGATGGCGCTCAAAGAAGGTACAGGCCTCTTCCACCGTCATTTCCAGCGTATCATAGATGGATTTTCCGCGATACTTAACCTCCAGTGTTTCACGGTTGTACCGTTTTCCTTTGCATATATCGCAGGGGACATAGATATCCGGCAGAAAATGCATTTCAATTTTAATCAGCCCGTCTCCCGTACAAGCCTCGCAGCGCCCGCCTTTTACATTAAAAGAGAAACGGTTTTCCCGATAGCCGCGCGCCTT
>WRFT01000033.1 GCA_009776385.1 Clostridia bacterium | reverse complement strand
TCATACGCGTCTTTTCGCACAACCGGGTCGGGATCATAGGCCTTCGCGCGGACGGCGGACAAGGGTATCGCCTCGCCCCTGAAGGGAACCATGTGCGTCGCGTCCAGTTTATCTCTCAGTTGTGCAAACGCTTCGCCCCCTGACAAAGACATTTTTAAGATCCACGGTTCTAACGCCTCGTCTATCGTATGCGCCGCCTGTATGCTGCCGCGCCTGACAAAATAATCATGCGCTTTTAAAATGAGGCTGCCGCCGATGAGTTCTTCCGGATCGGGGATTCGACCCAAAAAACGTGTAAAAGCGGAAAAACAGAGGGACAAGGGTATTTCCTTGGCCAGAAGCCTGTCCATTAGGGCGTTGGCTTGAATATGCTCCGCGTCGACGGCGAGCGTTAAGTGCGTGTACGCGCTGAGTTTGGTGAAGGTATCCTTCAGACGGGAGAGCAGGCCTACCGTTCTTTCCGCTACTGCCAGCGCGTCCATTTTTGAAGCAAGCGTGTCCGTCACTTCTTGCATCAAGGGCGTGAGCGACTCAAAGTCGGCCAGCAACGCCTCATCCTCAAATGAATGGTAGAGCACCGATAGATCCCATTCCATTTTTACACCTTCCCTGTCGGCGTTTTTATTGCGCCGCTTTATTATTTTGGCTGACAAACGCCTCCAGGCATTTTTGTTTACTGTGTTCGATATGGGCTTCCACCAGCTTATGCAAACCGGGCAGATCACGTTTTTCTAACAGATCCACCATAATATGATGCTCTCTTTGCGCATCGTTCCGCCGGTTCTCCTGCCGTATCGCCATGGCTGAGAAACGCGTGATGAACTCATCCTGCGAATCGATGGCGCGTATGATGCGGTACAGACCGGACAGACGCGTGATATGCGAATGGAAAGCCCTCGCCAGGGGCGCCAGCGCCTCGATGTCTTCTTTTTTTAAGAGTGCGTCCATCGCGTTAAGCTCATTGCGCAGCTCCGTAATATCCGCGTCGGTGACGTTTTGAACGGCCGCGGGCAGCGTGAGCAGTTCCAACGCATTACGGATGGTGTATATTTGGTAGATATCCTCCGTTGAAAAAACACGCACAATGACGCCGCGCCGAACCAGATACTCCACCAAACCGTCACGCTCCAGTTTGCGCAAGGCTTCGCGCAGGGGCGTTCGGCTGATGTGCATCTTGGATGCGTATTCGGTTTCAACAATACGCGCGCCCGCGGGGATATCCCCGGTGATGATGGCGTGTTTTAATGTATCATAGGCGATTTCACGAATGGGCTTATTTTGCGCAACGGCCGGGAACAGCGCCGATGAGGACATACAAGCACCTCCGTTCGTTTGCATCCAAATTGTATTTTGGATACGGAAACAAGGTATCACGATTGATGAACGCCGTCAAGACTCAATGTTTTTTTACGGTACAAAACGGCGGTATGGCTTTAGTCAGCAGCGCGCGGCAATAAGCGGAACAATCATTTCCTCGTGTTTGAGCCCTGCGTGCGCCGCCTTGAAACGCAGCAGCCTGCCATACCACAGCGCACGGTTTCCTGTTGCGAATGCCGCGTAGTCTCCGATAAAGTCCATAAACCGCGCGTGCGGGCGGCCCGGCCCAAACAAACCCGAATGAAGCACCTCTTGGGCGGACATGAGGTTATAATCATGAAACGCGTCTTGCCATCTGTTTGGAAAATCGGCAAGGTACTCCTTTTTGACATGGAAAGAAAGGCTTCTGAAATCCCGGCTTATCGGCGCGCGGAGGCATTCTGCAATCTGAGGGTAATCCTCGATGTCCAGCATATCAACATCCGTCATGCCATGGTCCGAGGTGATAATGACAAGCGTGTCTTTCAGCGCCGCGCAAAGGGCTTCCATTTGCTTATCCAAAGATAGGATGAGTTCTTTAATCTGTGTGTCATGACAGCCCAGTTCATGCATCAACGCGTCGGGTTGGGGATGATAAGCATATACATACTGGCTGCCTTCCCGCCGGCATAACACTTCGATACGCTTACAGACATCCTTCAACCGTTGCGCGGCGGGCTTACTGTAAGGCGACACTTCGTGGCATTGAAGGCCGGGGTCAGCGGTGCGCAGTTGATTTAACAAGGAGGGATAGCTTATCGTTTTGGCCACGATACCCTCTTCCGCCGGGGCATCCGTACCGCTTTGACGGTTTGTGAACAAATCGACACATTGAGAGATTTCTTTAAAATAGCAAGACCAGCCCAACCAGCCATGTTCGGCGGGCGATAAACCGGATTGAAGGGAGGTGAGCGCCGCGACCGTTGTGCTGGGATACACCGTTGTTAAATCCATCATACGGTTGCGCCAAAGGAAACCGTCCGGTGCATGGGCGTAAAGCGCGTCGCTTCCCAACCCGTCCAACAGGATGAGTACGGTGTTTTTAGCTTTTTCAGACAACAAACTGTCCAGCATGGGCAATGTCGCATGCCGCGGCACGGCGCCGTATCGGGCTTGAATGGATTGGGGGACGCTAAGCAGATTATCTTTGGTGTAATGGGGGGTAATCATGCATGCCTCCCGCTTATTTTACGGTAAACTTTTTGGAAGCGGATTTGTTGCTGCCATCCGCCGCCGTGACGGTTAGGGTAACGGTCCCCGGGCGTATAAAGGTTACTTGCCCGCTTGCGTTTACCGTTGCTATGGCAGGGTTGGAAGTGGTATATCGCAGCGCCTTATTATCCGCGTTCGCGGGAGCCACCGTGACGGCCAGCCTCACAACGGACCCCACCGATTGATTTGCGGGAACGACACCGATCTTCACGGCCGTTACCCTCTGCGGCCATATCGTTACTTGGCATGCGGCCTTCTTGCCGTTTACACTGGTGGCCGTCACCACGCAAACGCCGGGTTGGTTGGCCGTTATCCTTCCCGCCTCATTGACAGACGCCACAGCGGGGTTGCTCGATGTCCATTTGATGAGCTTAAAATCCGTTTTTGCCGGTGTGAAGGCCGCTTTCAATTGAAAGGTTTTGCCTTTTAAAAGAGACAGCGCAGTCTTGTTAAGCTTGACGCTTTGTTCATAAAGCGGGGATACGGTAATCATCACCTTGGCGGTATACCCGCCATCTTTGGTAGTGGCTGTAATGGTGCATAGACCCGGAGCCCTCCCCGTGACGACGCCCTTTGATGATACTGTGGCAATGGTTTTGTTACTGGTGGTCCAGATGACTGTCTTTAGAGAAGCGTCCGAGGGTGATACGGAGGCATTTAACGTTATCTTACCGCCTCTGGGTAGGGTAGCGCTGATGGTTTTGATTGAAATGTCCGTCACCTTGGTTGTGACCGTTATGGTTTTTGTGACCTTTTTCGGTTTTTTAGCGCCTGCGGGTAAGTAGTTGATAGTTAGTTTCACCTTTCCCGACGCCTTAAAAACGATGTTGCTGCCCGAAACGGACGCGACGGAGGAGTTTGCCGAGACGATGGATAAAGACTTGGCGCCCGCGGGCAATTGCACCGCGAAGATATTACCCTTGATTGCCTTGGCGGGCAGTTTCTCCGGTAAATAGTAACCGGTAATCGGTACCGGGACAGAAACGGAGCAGGCCGCGGTTTTATGGCCATCCGCCGTTCTAACGGTAATCACAGCCGTACCGGTGTTCCTGGCCGTTATAAGGCCAGTGGTTGAAACGGTTGCGACATTTGTGTTGCTGGATGTAAACAACTTATCATTGATGGTAGCGTTTGAAGGCGCTATGGTGGCCGTTAACTGATATGTTTTACCTATTGCCAAATTAACGGCGGAGGTATTGAGTTTGACACCGGTTACCGCCTGATAGGTCGTTGTGCCGCCTGCGGTTGTAGTGACGACGGTTAGAGTCGTCTGTGCCTTTACGCCGTGTTGGGTGGTGACGGTGATGACGGCCTGGCCCGGCGCTGCCGCTGTAATTCTACCGGAACTGTCCACTCTGACTGCGGAGGTGTTGGAGGAGGACCATGTGAGTTTGGGAGCGGTAGCGTTGGTTGGCAAGAATGATACGCTCAGTACCAGTGTGGCGCCGACGGCTATATTCAACTTTTCCGGCGATAAACGCAGCGTTTCAACCACCGCCGCGCCCTTGCCGGTTTGGAAGATACCGCTGAACGGAAAAGGCCCTAACGGGTCGGAAGACCAATAATGGTCCTTGGCGATTTCATTGTCCTTAAGTAAAAAGTATTTCCGGCTCGGCGGCGATACGGCGTTCCATGTTACATCCACATGATACCATTCCCCATCGACCATCACCACGTTCCACGCGTGGTTTTGCGTGGCCGAGTTTAATGTCAGGCATGGGATTCCCGCCTCCGCGCAAAGCATACGATAGGCTTCCGTAAAACTGTTACAGACCCCCTTGCCGTACAGGAGCACACCGTCGGCATGGTAATAGGTAAAGCTGTAATCGTATTTCGCGTTGTGGGTCAACCAATCATGCAGAACGGCCGCCTTTTCACGGTCGCTCATGCCCGGCTTTATTAAGGACGCGACAATTTGTTTTACCTTACCCGGAACTGTCTTGGCGTTTTGCAGCATCTCCGGTTTGGCCACATCGAACATTCTGGTTTGATAAACAACATAACGGTTCCTTTCGTCCGTTATCATGACATTCAGCCAGTAGTAATACGGTTCCACATCGCTTTTAATGGCGTAGGTAAAGACGGGATCGCGTGTTACGGGCGTGGTGTATTCAAAAACCCCGTATGTTGTGTTGCCCTGTATCCTGGAGGCCTTGACGACTTGGAACTGAAATTGATACACACCATCTCCGCCGACAGCCTTGCATGTCCATGTCGCGGGAATGCCTTTTTGCAAAAAAGTCGATGTGAAGGATACATAGGCGGCAGATAATTGATTTAGCAGCGCGCGCGGTATCACAGAGCCTTCCAGCCATCCCTGAGCGGCGATGCCTTCGCCTTTCCAAACGTTTAAGTCGCTTATACTGTTGATATCTAAGGAAGAAGTAAAGACCAAAGGCGCGGGAGACGTGACGCGTATCGCGCTTTGAGCCGTCTCGCAATGGCCTGCCGCATCGGTAACGATAACTTCTATGGTGTAATCGCCGTCATCGTAAAACGCGTAGCACCATTCATTGGGACTGAGTTGGTAAGCCTGATATTCCTCCGTGTTTGTCCGTATATTAAAAGCATAGGCATAGGGCTCAACGCCGCCCTGTGCTTCGGCCGCCCAGTTTACTTCAACGCCCGTGCTGATGGTGCGGTTGGGGTTATCCAGTGTCACGCGTAAGGGTTCTTCCTGCAGAAGGTCCGCGGCCGTTACGGTCAAGCCCGGGAGCTGGCCTTCAGAATCTGTTAATCCTGTGTTTGGGAAATTTATCGGTGATGCTTCGGGAGGGAAGCCAAATCCTTCCGTTTCATTTATGGAGAGGGTTAACCCCGCTTGAAAACCGGCGTCAAAGCCCTCTTCATCACCCAAAGGATCCGTTTTATCAGACAAGTCTTCCTGTTCATCCGGGGGAGGGTCTCCGGCAGGTGTATGTCCGGCGGGCAGCACCTTGAAGCGGTCACCGGTCAAGAGGATATGCGCGCCCTCATTATCCGTTATCGTTATACTAAAATAATATACGCCCGTCTCTGTAAATGTCCATTCCAGTTTATGGCTGTGTTGTGCTGGGAGTTCCATATAAGGCGTTGAACTATCCGGGGTGAATATCGAAATGGTGTAGACATACGGCGCGGCACCGCCCTTGGCGGATATATGCCATTTGGCGGGCAAGCCAGCTGTGACAACTTTGTCATCGCAAACCAGTCGGGCGGATAAAGGCTTTGTATCGGGAGCCGGGCCTTTGGACTCGCCGTTGTCGGGGCTGCCCCCGCCGCCGACATCCGCAGGGTCATTCTGATTCGGCGCTTCCGGTTTCGGGCCGCCGGGGCTTTCCTCCTCCTTCAGGTTGTCACCCGGCGGGATTTGGCTTGTATCCGTTGGGTCTTCGAGAAACACGAGTTCCTCCTGCTCCCCAATTAAACTTAGATGCTCGGCCAAGCCCTCCAATGGAGTGGACAGCAGCAACAGCGCGCATAATAATATCGCGAACAGCCTCATTAGCTTTGTCATCCCCATATCTCCTTCCCTGTAAGGCAATCCGGTCGTATCCGGTAAAATAATATCTCATATCATGAGAATTGTCCCATTCGCTTTAAAAGACCGCACTTCCTTCTTATATTATTCTGGTTTATATGTTTTTCTCCCCCTCTTTTTGCCTGGCGGAGGGGGAAATAAAAATAAATCGTTTGCTGACAATATAGTTCATCAGAATGATAAAGATGTTCTCGATGATCTTTGAAATGATTTTATCCATTCCCCAAAGATCAACCATCAGGGCCAGAAGCCCCGCGCTGATGCCGTAAGATATCAGCCGCAGCGAAAAAAAGGCGGCGCCTTGCCGGTAAGCCTCGCGCGCGCCGGTAGAATGTACGCGAAATACGATACGCCTGTTCATAAAGAACGCGAAAAGCACGCTGAGCACGAAGGACGCGGCATTGGCTATTTGGTAGTCACCGGGCGTTCCGTGCAGTAAAAGAAGCACTACCGTATAAACGCTAAAACTGATGACCGTGGTTATCGTGCCCACCAGCACGTAACGGAAACCTTCCTCGTACTTTTTAATTAACGCGGATAATTTGCCGGTGATAGCCAAACGCCTCCCTCATGCCGGGAAAAGTTTTTGCCGCGGTTTAGCCGATTATATGTTGTTTTTTTAATAAACGTCAACCGTAAGGGGGATTATTCTTCGGTGCGTTTGGTCATCGTTAGGTCTTCTTTTTGTGTAAATCGCGGGGTATAACGTTGGGTGTAGGAATATTTTTCTCCTGCGCGGCGCACGGAACGGAATGTTTCATGTACGGGCGGTTCAGCGCTTAAACTAAAAGGCGGCACATCCAATTCGGTATTGTCCGGCAATTCCGTAGAGACGTTTAATTCCACACCGGGTATGTATTGCATCTGATGTGTATTTTTCCCCCTCCCGGCCTTTTTGGCATCGTTGATGAGCAGCAACAAAAGTATCATCGCAACACCGACGGCTGCGGTTGCCATCCGCCCTTTTGCGGAAAGGAAGAAGTTGAGGCCATAGCCCAGCAAGGGGATGGAGAATTTAACGACGCCGATGACATTTTCAAAAAAGACCGAAAGGCTGTCGTCGGTGCCGCTGTTATCGGCTTTGACAGTAAAGCGCTGCGTATCGTGATCGGTTTGCTCGACTCGACTTGTGGCAAGTACATTCGTAGGTAACGGAAATGAAATAACATCGCCCGTTTGAATCAGTTTAGGATCCGAGGGAACCACAAAGACCAAGCTGCCGGACGGTATGGACGGCTGCATATTATCAGTCAATGACGGCAGCGTTTGTATGCCGAAGATGGTCGGCACAATCATGACGGCAGCGCCTGCAATCAAGAGAATCATGAGTATATTCACAAATAGTCGCATTATTTTTTTCATGTTTATCCCCTTTGACGGTACTTAAGCGGGAAAGGGAACCTCGTGAGCCTTATAGGGGGCTCCCGGGTATCCATCTGTTTTATTAACCAAGCTGTTGATACGCTCGTATAGCATATCCGACTGGTCGGATAGCTCCGTAAAATCCATATGCGTCAGTTCAATAACTTGCAGCGCATGCGCTTTAAGCTTTTTTACCTCTTCAAGCAATGTCTTTCCCTGTTTTAAATCATTTGCAGCCTGTGCTTTCGCGTCCGTCAGTAATAGTTGGGCCTCGCGTTTGGCATCGGCAACCACGGCGCGCGCTTCTCTTTCCGCCTGGGCGACAATTGTCTCCCGTTTTCTGGTCATTTCGGAAAGAACCTGAACCAGCGCGTCGATATCGCCGTCGACTTCCCGTTCCGGCTGCGTCGCGGCATCGGCATCCTTGCCTTCGGAGCGGTCACGGATCATGTTCCATTCTTTTACCGCGGTTGCGGCTTGCGTCTCGCTGTCCGTCAGACGCTCTTGCAGTGTTTTAATAATGTCGGCTTGCGCTTTCTGTTGGTCTATCAACGCGTCGGTGTACATGGCATTCAAGTCTTCCATGCATGCGCGCACATCCTTCAAGTTGGCGCCCATTAAAGAGCGTTTAAAGCGGACATTCGAAATAAAGTCTGTAATCTCCTTGAATTGCCGAATATTCTTATACACTGGCTGCGCTCCTTTATGATGATGACCTTCTCTTATCGTTTAGGTCATTGAATTGAGACGGGAAACGGTCAAATCATCACCTTGCAGTCCGTCTCGCTGATAGCATAGCCTGTGAAATTGTCGCAAACCTCACCTTATTTGTATCATTCTCTTTCCTGCTCAAAGATAACAAGGTCAAAATCCCGTTTTGCCGCGAATTCCTCGTCCCGAGTCCGTATTGTCCAGGCGGCGGTGATAGGGTGATACAAACGCTTTACCAACCGGAAAAGCAATCCGTTAGCCATGCGTACCTGACAGGCTAAAAAGTGCGGCCTGCCGATGAAATTTAAAAAGAGAACGCTTTGCTTGCCCATAAGCTGTCCTCGAATAACCTGCGGCGCGCGGCGTTTAAACCATCTGACAATAAGCGGGTCGAAGGATTCGATGCTGTATATTCCCTTATAATCCGACAACAAAGCCAGCGTTTTTCGGCATAGCTCCCCACGCCGTCCGTATGGCTTGAGCTCTATGATAAGGGGTACCCGGCCGGCTACCATCGCAAGGGTATGTTCCAGTGTCGGTAAAAACGTTAATTCCTCGTCCTTCATGGCGGCAATGGCACGCGGGTCTCCGAACAGCCGCAGCGCCGTCCGGTCATGCGTGATGACAACCGTTCCGCCGCCGCTTAACTGAACATCCATCTCCATGCCGCAGCCTGCATCGACAGCCGCCTCAAAAGCCTGAAAGGAGTTCTCGGCGGGGCTCTTTACGGGGTCGAACAGCCCGCGATGCGCATAGCGGTAGGCTTTCAGCCGTTCCGCGTCCTTGCCTTGATGGCCGGGCGCAAGTAAAAATAATCCTGCCAAGCACAGGATGATGAAAGATACGAAGATATAAATATAAATCACCGAATCCCTCCCCGCCGTTTGAAACGGCTTGTTTGTTGCGTAACAATAATGCTATACTGAAAATAACTCTTACCCGTAAAGGAGCGTTTTATGAAGGCTTGGCGGCCAACGGCGAAAAACCTATGCATCGGCGCGGCTGTCGCGGCACTGTACGCCTTGCTGACACTGGCGCTGGAACCCCTTTCCTATGGCAGTGTGCAATGCCGCTTGTCCGAGGCGCTGACCATCCTGCCGCTTTTTTTGGCCGAATCGGTTCCGGGCCTGTTTGTCGGGTGTTTTTTAGCTAATTTTTTAGCGCCCGCGGTCGTTCTGCCGGATGTGATTTTCGGGTCGCTGGCAACATTGGCGGCGGCAATTTTAACCTATAAACTGCGCGGGCGAAGCGTCTTTATAGCCATGCTGCCGCCTGTGCTGGTCAACGCCGTTGCGGTGGGTATCCTCGTACACGTCTATTATGCCCCGCAGGTGCCTCTCGCGCTGTGTATGCTGCAGGTCGGCGCGGGCCAGGCGTTGGCCGTATACGCCGGAGGCGGAGCGTTGTACGCGGCGCTCAGAAAGACGAATATCGGTAAAATGCCGCGTGTATAGAGCCTCTGGCAGGTGCATTGGCATCATACAAACTCAGCCGCTGCCTGTCAACGCGCCGAGCAATCCATTTTACACTTTATTCACACCTGCCGCTTACCCGTTTGATATAATAAAACGTATCGGAAGGGGGTAGCAGGCCATTATGGAATTTTCTCTGACCGGTATAACGAAACGCTATGGCGCCTTATACGCCTTGCGTGATTTTACCCTTTCCGCGGATAAAAGGCAGATTGTGGGCTTGTTGGGGCAAAACGGCGCGGGAAAAACCACAACGCTGAATATCTTGACGGGGTATATGCCCGCGGACGCCGGGACTGTCATGGTTGGCGGGTACGATATGCAAAAGCAGCCGCGTGACGCGAAGCGTTTGATAGGTTATCTGCCGGAACGGCCGCCGCTGTATGATGAGATGACCGTAAAGTGTTATTTGCGTTTTGTTTGTGAACTGAAGGAAATAAAGCGGCATTCGATTGCGGCCCATACGGATGAAATCGCGGAAAAGACCGGCCTTAAGCAAGTCATAAACCGCCGTATATCCACCCTGTCGAAGGGATACCGCCAAAGGCTTGGCATCGCGCAGTCGCTATGCGGCGCGCCGGAAATACTGGTATTAGACGAGCCTACCATTGGGTTGGATCCCCGGCAGGTAACGGAGATGCGCGGGCTCATACGCGAGTTGGGAAAGACTTGCACCATCATCTTCTCCTCGCATATCCTCTCGGAGGTGCAGCAGTTATGCAGCCGTATCATCATCTTGCATGAGGGGCGAAAGGTATTCGATGAGGGATCGGACGCGTTTGGGGATTTCGGTGGGCTTACCCGCTTGCGTGCGGTCATCCAGAAGCCTGCCTCCGTGCTTTTGCCCGCAATACGAAGCCTTGACTGCGTATGCCGAACGGAGACAGTGTCCGCTTTCGGCGATAAGACGGAATTGATTTTATCCGTCCGCAGCCGGAACGCGCCGGAACGCGCGCTTTTCACGCTGCTGGCCGGCCTGGACGCGCCGATTTTGGCGTTATCGCCGGTTCGGGACGCGCTGGAGGAAATCTTTTTAAACGTTACAAGCGGAGAAACCTCCGCCGGGGAGGATCAGCCGAATGACTGCCATTTATAAACGCGAGATAAGGTCTTTTTTCCTCACGCCCGCGGGGTTTGTCTTCATCGGCGTGTTCACCGTTATCGGCGGCATCATGTTTTACATGGTTAACTTGCGCAGCTTATCGTCGGACTTGCTTACCTTCCTGGGGCAAATGACCTTTCTTTGGATGCTCTTATCACCCGTGCTAACCATGAGGCTGTTGGCGGAAGAACGGCAAAAGCAAACGGATCAGCTTTTGTTAACCAGCCCCGTGTCCTTAACCGGCATCATTCTGGGGAAATATCTGGCGGCGTTCACCGTACTCCTGGCGGCCGTGACGCTTTTGCAAGTGTATGTCGGCATTATTTTACTGTACGGGCGTGTTTATTTTTTAGAGTGGTTCATCGGCATGATGGGTTTTATTCTTCAGGGCTGCGCCTTTATCGCGTTGGATTTGTTTATCTCCGGCCTGATGCGCAACCAGGTCACCGCCTGGGTTTGCGCTTTCGGCGCGAACATGGCCATGTGGGTGCTGGACGCGCTGGCCGGCAGCATGAATTATCTTCCCGCCGTGCGCGTGTTTCATTTTATAAGCTTGTTTAAGCGTTATGAGCCGTTTCTTCTGGGGCAATTGAGTTTCGCGTCCATTTTGTACAACCTGTGTTTTGTTGCCTTCTTTCTGGCGGCTGCGGTATGCCACATGGAATCGCGGCGTGTGAAGGGGGTGCGCGTTTGAAACGTTTTCGCATGAAAATACCGCTGCGGAACATCATGCTGGCGGGATTCTTAGCGGCGTTGATATGCCTGTGCCTGACCGCGGACTCCTTGGAACTCACTTTTGGGCTGAGGGCGGATTTAAGCTTTAACGCGCTGACAACACCTTCGGTAACCACCAAGGAAATGCTCAGCCATATCCGGGCGCCCGTGCAAATCATCACCGTGTTTAAAAGGGGCAATGAGGATATGCGGCTTTATGAAATATTAAACCGTTACCGTTCCCTGTGCCGTTTTATCCAATGGGAGCAGACGGACCTGGCAATGAATCCCTCTCTCGTCGCCCGGTTTCAAGGCGGCGG
>WRFT01000032.1 GCA_009776385.1 Clostridia bacterium | reverse complement strand
TTTTTCACCGATGATGTTCACACCCCACCATCCGCCGCCATGCCCGTCTTGTACAAGAATCTCAGCTTCAGGGTCCTCCGCTAAAACGCCTTCAATCGCCGCGTTTACCTCCGCTGTTAAGCACTCTTTGGCATAATGAATGCCGCGTCCCGTTTGAACAGTTGCTTCATCCCAGTCGACAAACCCGCATACGCCCTCAAGGTCTGTGTTGACATATATTTTCATAGTACCTCCATTGCGGCTAACGCGTGCTTAACATTTTCGGCTACCTGGTCTGTATCCCGAGGGAACATACCTACAACCACCGCGTCGCCCTTTTTAATATTCATGTAGCATTCCCTAAACGCAAAAGCAACGCTCTCCCGGCTTTGACAACGCCGCGTTGCGCCAAGTATTTTAAAAACAAGACACGGTTTATCCACACTTCGAATAGCTTCATACATTGCCGGGATATCCGAGTCGATAAATAACGCGTCTTCGCTTCCGTCAGCCGCTGCTTGCCTAAGGCGTTCGGGACGTGTGATGTCATACACGCTGCACATATAAAAGTCCACATCCCACCGATGTCTTTGAGAATATTCTATGACACGAGGCGAGTGCGTGCAAAGCCCTACCGGTATACCTGTTTGGCGTATGACAGCCAGTCGGCGGGTAATTTCAGCGAAGTTCCCGGCATAAAAAAAGTCGTCTGTATCATATCCGTGGAGGTATATCAATATCGGGTGATAGGCGGTTATCGTATGGATATGGTTCTCAAAACTGGCCATTTCACGCGCGGTTTGAGCAATCCAACCCAAACGACCGCCTTCCTGACGGAACTCGCGTAGGATACGCAAAATATGCTTGTCGCCCCGCATTTGCAGGGTGTTGATTCCCAGTTCCTCACACCTTGACAGCATCGCTTTTATGCGATCGGCAGTAAAATAGTCTTCCATCGCGGAATCCATCGCTTTGTCAACGTGCGATGTCCCGCTGACGGTGTTGCCGCCAACGATAAGTCTGGAAATCTTATGCCCGCAGAAGTCCACTTGTGGGAACACTGTCATAACACGCAGTTCCTTTCCCGGTCGCTTGTTTTCCATATTGCTTTAGCGTTCATTGTAGCGCGATAATTGTTTTCTGGCAACTCATATGGCATACCAAAATGTCAAAATCAAACGAAAATCAAACAATAGGCAACCGTAGCCAAACGTTTCCGGTCCCCTTGACAAGACTGCTGCGACTACCTATGATGAAGGCATGGAAACCATATAAATACATTGCAAGGAGACAATATCCTATGGAAGCGATGCAAATAAAAGAGGAAATATCCAATGGTCATGTTTATCTGGGGTGCGAGCTGGGGTCTACCCGCATTAAAATGCTGCTCATCAATGTCCTTCATGAACCGGTAGCCACCGGGGTTTTCGACTGGGAAAACCGCCTCGTAAACGGTGTTTGGACATATAGTGAGGCAGATATCTGGACAGGTATTCAAGGTTGTTACTCAGATTTGCGCGCGGATGTGCAAAACAAATACGGCGTTGGAATTAAAAATCTATCGGCGATAGGCGTCAGCGCCATGATGCATGGCTATTTACCCTTTAACAAAGATGGTGACCTGCTCGTTCCATTCCGCACATGGAGAAATACCATGACAGCCCAGGCCGCGCAGGAGTTGTCAAGCCTGTTTGCCTTTAATATTCCGCAGCGCTGGTCAATAGCGCATTTATACCAAGCTGTTTTAGACGACGAGCCGCATGTCAAAGATATTGCCTTTATAACAACTTTGGCGGGGTATGTTCATTGGAAACTAACCGGTTTAAAGGTTTTAGGTATCGCGGACGCGTCCGGTATGTTTCCGTTGGAAAAAGGCGCCTTCCGCTTTGATGGCGCTATGTTAAACACGTTTGACCAACTTGTCGCAAAGAAGGCTTATCCGTGGAAAATTGCCGATATCTTACCCGGTATGCTTCAAGCCGGTGAATCGGGCGGGCGATTAACCCGTCAAGGTGCGCAGCTTTTAGATGAATTCGGCGAGCTTGACGCGGGCACGGAATGCTGTCCGCCGGAAGGCGATGCCGGTACGGGTATGGTGGCGACGAACAGTATCGCCATACGCACCGGGAATATTTCGGCCGGAACATCCATCTTCGCGATGATTGTGCTTGAAAAAGCTTTACATAAGCCGCATCCCCAAATCGATATTATTGCTACGCCGACAGGCGCTGCCGTGGGGATGGTGCATTCCAACAACTGCACGACGGACTTAAACGCTTGGGTCGCTCTTTTTCAAGAATTACTGGAGAAATTGGGCATGAAAGCCTCTGTGGACAAGCTGTTTGAAACGCTGTATCTTACAGCTATGGACGGTCAAAAGGATTGCGGCGGGTTGCTTTCATACAACTTCTACGCCGGTGAACATATCGTTGATATGGACGAAGGACGCCCGTTAATGGTAAGGTTCCCGGATGCCGTTTTATCCTTGCCTAATTTTATGCGCATGCATCTGTACTCAGCGCTGGCTACTTTAAAAATCGGTCTTAACATTTTACTGGAAGAAGAAAAAGTCGCTATCGACCGCGTCTTCGGTCACGGTGGATTCTTTAAAACAAAAGGCGTCGGGCAATCCATGCTGGCCGCAGTGATGAATGTACCGGTCAGTGTTTTGAAAACCGCCGGCGAGGGAGGCGCCTGGGGCATGGCTGTTCTGGCTGCGTACATGCAAACGCGTCAGAACGACGAATCCTTGGACGATTACTTGTCAAACCGGGTCTTCCGCGGCATGCAAAGCGAGACATTACCTCCCGACCCGGATGATGTAAACGGCTTTGAAAGATACTTTGTTCAGTATAAAACGGGCTTAGAAATCGCTAAAACAGCGGCCAATGTATATAGACGACAGGATTGATACGGCTTTAAAATAAGCGGTTTTCGGGGAGGTCGCCGTTATGTGCGGAAGGTTTTATGTCGCCTCAAATGATGAGGATGAGGATGACGATATACGTCGTATCATTGAGGAGATTGACAAGCGCTATAAAGAGACACCGGAACTGATGACAATGCGCTTGGGCGAGGTGTTCCCTACTATGGTAGTTCCGTCGCTGGCTGTTGGCAAAAATGGCGCAGCTGCCGCGTTTTTAATGCAATGGGGGTTAAAGTCAGCGCCTAACAGGCCGCCTGTTATCAACGCCAGGTTGGAGACTGCCTTTCAAAAACCGATGTTTGCACCGTCACTGCGTGAGCGTCGCTGTGCGTTGCCGGCTCGCTGCTATTTTGAATGGGAAAAAAAGAATAAAGTAAAAAATAAATATGCCATCACCTGTGAAAATAAGCAAACGGTCTACTTAGCGGGCATCTATCGGTATGAACAAGACAGACGTATGCCACGCTTTACCATCTTAACGCGCCCTGCTGCCCGGCATATTCTGTTTATACACGATCGCATGCCCGTCATTATCGCTAAAAACGAATTGGATGAGTGGTTGTGTGCGGATGTTAACTTGGATTGGATTGAACGGCATGCACAAACGGAAATGCTCTATGAACGGGTGCAATAAAAGATATGTTACGTTGCGCATTTAAGGTGCGTGGGATATAATATCATCAACGAGCACATAACGGAAAGGGGCGATTCTGTTGATAAAGATAATCGCCGGAAGGAAGGGTTCCGGCAAAACAAAAAGGCTGATTGGTATGACCAATGATTCGGCAAAAAACGCTCACTCGGACATTGTTTTCATTGACGACGATAATCGGTATATGTTTGACGTACACACTAAGGTCCGTTTCATCAATGCGGGTGAATACGGAATCACAACGGCGGAGATGTTTTTCGGATTTATTTGTGGTACCCTTTCACAAAATTTTGATGTCGGGCTCGTCTTTATCGATGCCTTTAAGAAACTGATTAAATCAGATTTATGGGAAACGCAATGGTTTTTTGACAGAATAATGGAAATAAGCCGCGTGTACCATGTCGAGTTCATCCTATCCGTCAGCGAAGATCCGGATGATCTGCCGGATTTTATGAAGGCATTCCTTATCTGATTTCTACAGTTTTACTTATCACTATATATTACTTTTAAGCCGGGGGTGAGGTTGCGTGTCGTTCATTACTACGCGCGGCGGCGGATGTGTCACCGCCTCTCAGGCGATGCTTTTCGGGTTGGCGGAAAATGGCGGTTTATATGTACCTGCAATGATTCCAAGTATATCACTTAATGAAATACGGGATATGGCGGGTACAAGTTACATTAAAAGAGCCTCAAAGGTATTAGAAAAATATTTAGAAGATTATTCGGAGAACGAAATAAACACAGCGCTCTCGGTTGCTTACCGGCCGGGTGTGTTTGATGATAACAAGATTGCACCGCTTGTTCATACGGATGTAGATACATACGTTTTAGAACTCTTCCACGGCCCGACACTGGCTTTTAAGGATATGGCTCTGCAGTTGTTGCCTTCATTAACGCGAATGGCGGCGCAGAAAAACAACACGGATAAAAAGATTGTCTATCTGGTCGCAACCAGCGGTGATACAGGTAAAGCCGTACTGGAAGCCTTCAAGGATACGCCTCAAACAGAGTGTGTCGTTTTTTACCCAGGGGATGGGGTGAGCCGCATCCAGGAGCTTCAAATGATAACCACGGAGGGGAGCGCCGCGCACGTCATACGTGTGGAAGGGAATTTTGATGACGCGCAGCGCGGAGTTAAACAAGCTCTGGCATCGCAGGCTATTCAAGATAAAGCCCGTGAAGCGAATATCATGCTCTCGACAGCCAACAGTGTTAACGCTGGCCGCTTGCTGCCGCAAATTGTTTATTACTTCTCCGCTTATGCTGATTTACTGGATCGTCGCGCGATTGGGTTGGGCGATGCAATCAACTTTGTCGTGCCCACGGGCAATTTTGGCAACATCCTTGCGGGATATTACGCAAAAGAAATGGGGCTTCCGGTAAAAAAGCTCATCTGCGCCAGTAATACAAACCATGTCTTATCAGATTTCTTCACATCCGGTATTTATTCCACGCAAAGAGATTTTATTAAAACTTTATCGCCTTCCATGGATATTTTAGTGTCGTCTAATCTGGAAAGACTCTTGTTCGAATTATGCAACAGAAATGCCGAACTGCTGTGCAACTGGATGAATCAGTTAAATGACCGCGGTGTTTATAACATTGGAGAACAACGGCTAACGGCCGCATTGAACACTTTTTACGGCGGATATGCAGATGATAGCCGTACGCAGGCTGCAATCAAGCGATGCTTTCAACGGCACGCGTACCTGATGGATCCGCACACGGCGGTGGCTTATGACGTTTTGGAAGAATACCGGGCATGCACCGGTGACACGACACCTTCGGTCATCCTGTCAACGGCAAGCCCCTATAAGTTTTCAGGAGCCGTTCTATCGGCGTTAACGGGACATGAACCGCAAAATGAGTTCGTTAGCGCGAATGAACTGGCTAAGTATACAGGGATGGTTGTTCCGGAATCGGTCAAAGGACTTGCAGATAAACCCATATTGCATACACGCGTATGCCGTAAGGATGCAATAATCAATACGGTTCAATCGTTTATAGTATTATAACCACCCCGCCCGTTCAATTTCGGATGAGGGGTATAGGGAAAGGAATGATTGACAAATGAGGGTAATGCGTATCTTATCCTGTTGCGTGCTTATAGCCTTCCTCGCCGCGCCTTGCGCGTCAGCACAAGATAGAGCGGGCGCACTGGGTCAAATCAATACAGATCTAAGCAAGGCGGACGGCTGGCAAAGAATTGTTGAAAACAGCGGTTTTTCACTGGGCGAAAAAACCGAGTGGACGGACGGGTTCTACCGGTTGGATTATGGCAGCTATCCCTTAATTGACGGATCTACCGTTTCTCTGCCGATGGTGATGGAGTTTGCCTGGCAGCATCAAGTTGTTCGTGATGAAGACGTACCCGGTTTCGTGTTTTTAACGACGACACATAACGCGTATGTGAATCTGATCATGCAAATGGGGAATAACGCGCCGTATGTCGCAGGTGAAATGGCCATGATGGATCCGGAACATCCGGTGGATTTATTTATCGGAACGGAACCATCACAAGAAGAGCAGGAAATGGCGGCGGCGCAAAACATAGCGCTGACAATAGAACCCGTATGTTTGGACGCGTTTGTCTTTATTGTTAACAAGGCCAACCCCGTCAACGGCTTAACCTCGGAACATATAAGGGCAATCTACCGGGGTGATATAACAAGCTGGTCTGAGGTAGGGGGCGCTAATGAAGCGATTTTCCCCTTCCGCCGTAACCAAAACTCCGGCAGTGAAACGGGTATGCAGCATACGGTAATGCGCGGAGAACCAATGCCCGCGGCGCAGGAAAACTATATCGCGGGTGAAATGGAAATGCTGGTAACTCGGGTCAGTGATAACCCATACAGTCTGGGATATACATATATGTATTATTTAAATAACCTCTATTTAGACGAGAATATTAAAATCATTTCGGTCGATGGCATCACCCCCGATAATCTAAGCATTCAAACCGGCGCGTATCCCTTCACCACCCGGTATGTCGGCGTCATCCGTTCGCAGGATAGTCAAAAACCCGGCGGATTGTTCCTTAACTGGATTATTAGCCCGGAGGGTCAAGCCTGTGTAGCGCAAGCCGGATACATACCCGTGTCGCCATGATGAGGTGACCATGAAAAAAACAGTTTTTATTTTGTTGTCGGTTCTGTGCGTGTTCTGCGCGGCGCGGGCCTATGCCCAAACCATAACCGAAGGCGGGCTGGTATACAACATAGACGGCAATACCGCGCAAGTGGTTGGTTTTGACACACAAACCGATACGATTATTTTAAAGTCTGTCGTACAGGGAGCAAGGGTGATATACAATCATGAGGTGCTATCCGAAAATATCCGGCATGATTTTCCCGAGCATTTTAAACGGATTATCATAAGCCAAGATGTACAATCCGTCCCGGAGCGTTTTGGTTCTTATTTGCAAGGCATCAATGAAATCGTATTTGAGGGCGCCCCGCGCGTTATCGGGCAAGAAGCTTTTTGTTATTTATCCGATGTGAAACAAATTAACTTGCCGGAAGGAGTGGAGGTGATAGGGGACTATACCTTCATAGGGTTGATTGCTTTAGAACGCATAGAACTTCCTGCCACGTTATCATCCTTAGGCGATGCGGCCTTCGCGGATAGTTATAGCCTAAAAACCTTGGCCATTGCGCCAAGTAATCCGACATATCAGCTGCTTGAAGGCTCACTGTATACCCGCGGAGCAGATCAGACATTGGTATTTGCGGTCAGCCCGGATCGGGATGTCTTTACCACCGCTCCCGGAACGGTAAAAATAGGAAGAAATGCGTTTAATTGGTTTGACATCAAGACACTCGTCATTGGAGAGGGTGTGGAAGTCATCAATGATAACGCATTTTCCGGCTTATACGCGCTTCACAGGCTCTGCCTTCCCCAATCCCTGCGGGTGTTTGACGTAAGCCTTCAAAACAACCCCGAGTTTGAGGAAGTGACTGTCGCACCCGGGAATGCCGTTTTTGAAAGCAGAAAGGGTGTGTTATACGCGAACGGAATACCCGTATTCATTCCGATGGCGAACAGCTTGTATGTAAGGGTACCGTTTTTCGGACAAACGGAGACACCCAATTTACTGTCAGGGAATTCGAAAGTGGCGGCCATATCCGTCGATTTCGGGTATGAGTCGATATCTGAAGTCGCTTTTGACGGTTGTTTAGCGTTGCAAACGGTATCGCTTCCTCTGGGTATCAAGCATATTGGAGGATCTGCCTTTAACGGATGTGCTTCATTGGAACGCGTCTCTTTCCCGCCTACTTTGGAAACAATCGGCCCCTATGCGTTTTGGCGCTGTGTATCACTTAAAAATATTATCATTCCGCATGGCGTTAAACGCATCGAGTCGCATGCGTTTGGTTACTGCGGTAGTATCACCCGCATTAGTATCCCGGATAGCGTTGAGTACATCGAGAATAACGCTTTTAATGGATGCCCTAAAGACGCTATTGTTGTGGGCGAACCGTATTCGGCTGCGTATTTCTTCGCGTACAGTCAAAGGTTAAGGTTCCAAACCCATGACGGTACACCCTACTACATCAAGGACATACATACGTTTGTTCCGCAGGCAGGCATCTTACGAGCCTCGGATGCAAACACGCGTATCACATTGTACGAAAGGGCCGAATCTAAGTCGCCTCAGCGTGCAACGTACCGAACCGGCACAACGGCGTTGATACTGGAAGAAGGATCGGCTTACACAAAGGTGCGGGTAGGCAATCAGGAAGGTTATGTCGAAAATGAATACTTCCTTCGTACAACAGAATTAACCAATGGGGTACCGCTTATATGGGGTAAGGTTATAGGTATAAGTTTTTATAATGAATATTATACTGTTTACGATACGCCGGATGAAGCGTCCGGCGGCACCACATTGGAAGGTTATCCGCAAGTTAATATTCTCGGCACTTGCGGAACCATGTATTATGTTTATGTCAACGGTAAGCTTGGGTATATGCCCACCAACGCGTTGGATGTTGGTTTCGATGCGCAAACGCAGCAGACGGGGCAGCGGTTCGGAGTTGTGTGTAACCCGGACTCTCATGACCGGCTGCATTTAAGAAAGGAACCATCTACCAAATCCGCGTCTCTGGGCAGGTATTATAATGGCACGCAAGTACAAATTCTGGATTACTCCGGTCAATGGTATCATGTGAAGGTGGACGGCAAGGAAGGCTATATGCTGGATACCTATGTACGTGAGATGCGTGAGATTTTACCGACACATGAGTGGGATGACTTTATGGGGTCAGGTTAAATAGCGGCGATAAACGCGTCGGCTTGCTCCGGTGTCGTCGCCCAGCTTGTGCAAACGCGAACGGCGGTTTCTTGGTCGCTGACGGCTTGCCATGTTTCTAAAACAAAACAGCTGGCTAGTTGCAAACACTTTTCATTGCTAAAAACAGGGAATAGTTGATTCGTGGGAGAATCTACAAGTAACGGAATGTTTTTATCAAGCAACGCCTGACGTATCCTTCGGGCAAGGCTGACCGCATGTCCGGAGATAGTTTCATATAGGTTATCCCGCATTAATGTTTCAAATTGGATACCTAATATACGGCCCTTGGCCAGCATCAGCCCTTGTTGTTTTATCATGTACCGAAAACGTGTCGAAAGGGCTTTGTTGGTTATAACGACCGCCTCGCCGAAAAGCGCGCCGACTTTGGTGCCCCCAATGGTAAAAACATCGCATAGACGGCAGATATCCTCAAGCGACACATCATTCCCCGGCGCGGCCAGCCCGTAACCCAGCCGCGCTCCGTCCATAAATAAATAGATTCCCAAGCGGCGGCAGGCATCGGAAAGACACCGCAGTTCATATAGGCTGTACAATGTGCCCATTTCCGTTGGCTGCGAGATATAAAGCATTCCGGGCTTGACGGTATGCTCGTTGTCCGCCTGCTCGGTTATTAGTTTTTCCACATCTTGGCAGGTTAGTTTACCATCTATAGCCTTAACAGTCAGCACTTTATGGCCTGTTGATTCCACGGCGCCCGTTTCATGCACATTTATATGTCCTGTATCCGCGCTGATAACCCCCTCGTAAGGCTTAAGCGCCGAGGCGATTATTGTTTTATTAGCCCCCGTACCGGTGGGGATGAAATGCACATCTGCGCCGGGAGCGCGGCATTTTACTTGAATTAAACGCACGGCTTCGGCGCAATGGCTGTCTTCGCCGTAGCCGGGGGTTTGTTGAAGGTTTGTAGCCATCAGAGCCTCCAATATAAGCGGATGCCCGCCCTCCAGGTAATCACTGTTTAAACGTATCATAACAAATCCCCTTCCGTCTGACCGACCTGTCTCAGTATAAGTGACGTGTATCTTTTGCGTCAACCTTAACAGGGAGCGGTAATAACCCGATATGACTCAACTGATAAACTATTAAAAGTATCAAGACCAATATGGCAGATATATAAAAATTAATTAAAGGCATGCACAATTTATGTTTTTCTCTGTTCCATTGATTTCGGCTGCTTTATAATATGAGCGATTCGGTGTTAACGGAGGTTGTTTTTGGTGAAGTTTACAAAAATGCATGGGATAGGCAATGACTATGTTCTGGTAAACCGTATACAGGAACCGATCCTTGACCCGCGGGCGTTAAGTGTCAGAATGTGCCAAAGGCATACAGGTATCGGTGCGGACGGATTGGTTTTACTGGAATCATCTTCGGCGGCGGATTTTACAATGCGTATTTTCAATGCCGACGGCTCCGAATCGGAATCATGCGGGAACGCGCTGCGCTGTATCGCGGGATATATTCGCTCTAAAAAGCTCACGGGTAAAACAGAATTTTCTCTGGAAACAGGCAGCGGTATTCGCGGCATTTCTATTCTGTCAGGGGATGACGAGGCGTATCGTATCCGCGTGGATATGGGGGAACCTGTTTTAACTCCCGATAAAATTCCCGTCAAGCTTCCGGGAGATCGGGTATTAGGCTACACCCTGCGTATGGACGGACGGTTGTATACCATAAGCGCTGTGGGTATGGGAAACCCGCATTGTATCGTCTTTACCGATGACCCGGACTGGATAGATGTTCAAACAATAGGGCTGCTTATCGAAAACCATGCCCTGTTTCCGAATAAAACGAATGTGGAGTTCATGAAAGTTGTCGACCGCGGCCATATCCGTTTACGCGTCTGGGAACGCGGAGTGGGTGAAACAATGGCATGCGGTACGGGCGCATGCGCCGCGATGGTCGCAGCCTTCTTATCAGGGCGTGTCGACACAACCGTGGTGGCGCACTTACGCGGCGGCAGTCTTTTAGTGGAATGGAACCTACAAAACAATCACGTCTGCCAAACCGGTGCCGCGGAGCATGTTTTTAACGGTGACTGGCCCGACGATACAATCGCGGGTTGAGTTTTATGCCTGCAGCAAAGGGTCAAATCATGCATATCATTGATATTCATGCCCATATATATCCTGACAGTATCGCCGCAAAAGCCACCCGGGCAATCGGCGCTTTTTATCAAATACCCATGTCTTCAACCGGCACAGCCGATACACTGTTAAAATGGGGAGAGGAAGCCGGTATCGCTCTGCATGTCATTCATTCTGCCGCCGTTACGGGGGAGCAAGTACCTGTCATCAACCGCTTTATCAGCTCGCAGGTAAGCTTAAAGCCGAACAATTTCATCGGTTTCGGCACCCTGCACATTGACTACGAGTACATGGAAGAGGAGTTAACTAAAATAAAATCAATGGGTTTACGCGGTATTAAAATGCATCCGGATTTCCAGCATATATATCCCGATGATTCTGCATGCCTTCGCTTGTTGCATCGAATGGCCGGGCACAACTTACCGTTACTGGTGCATACGGGGGATAGCCGATACGCGTACAGCGCGCCGGAAAGAATCGCACGCGTCGCTGATACCATTCCAAATCTTCAAATCATCTGCGCACACCTTGGCGGATGGTCCGTTTGGGAGGAAGGTTATAAGGTCTTGCAGCCTTATAAAAATATATGGCTGGATACGTCATCCAGCTTATACGCATTGACAGCGGAAAAAGCTGCGGATATCATCAGACAGTACGGTGTGGATCGTATCTTTTTCGGTACGGATTATCCGATGTGGCATCCTGTTGAAGAAGTCCGTCGTTTTTTGGCATTACCCTTGAGCGAGACGGAAAAAATGATGATCTTATCTGAAAACTTCACGCGCTTCATGGGCAGCGCCATACCCGCAAAACCCGGATAGCGCTTCGGATATAATAAAATCGGAATAATATGGAAGGAATCACCAATATGAACGATGAGAAAAAAGCCGCTCGCAAAACGGAAATTATCAGAGGATTAAAGTTTACCCTGTTCTCAGCCGGTGCGGGCTTAATACAGCTATCATCCACATTATTATTGGATGAAGTGTTGCATGTAGCTTCACATATCGCTTACCTAATCGGGTTGATACTATCCGTGCTCTTCAATTTCACGGT
>WRFT01000031.1 GCA_009776385.1 Clostridia bacterium | reverse complement strand
GGTGAGTCCCTTCGTTCCGGGCGATCGGCCGGTGATGTGAAGCATAAGCGGATGAGCGAAAAGGATCTGTTCTTTGACGGGAACGTAATCAATGCGCAGGAAATGCTCAGGCAGAACCGACGCAGGGGAGAAGCGTTCCCCGGTATTATACCGTACAATTGGGAACTTACCCGGTTGAATCAAAACGGGGATATGCATTGTATTAAAAAGGGTGTCATGGATTATACGGTTTGCCGAAACGGAGATATGGTATACTCCAACGGCAACGCGGTCATTCGCCTTCGGGCGGATGGAAGCGAGCAGCTTATTGAAAGACGCCGCATGGCTAATAACCTTATTGAGATGCGTGTTTGACAGCGCTTATCCGTTGTGAACAACCGCGCCGCCATTATCAATCCATTCGCCGGCACCATACATAAATTGTTTGGTCAGCTTTCATTCCCCGGTTATCCCGGATCGCTCGATACTCTCCACAAACTGTTTCTGCAGTACCAAATATATCATCATCAGCGGCAATATTGTCAGTAAAGTCCCCGCTAACCGTATCGATTCGTTCAACGCGCCGCCCGTGCTTACGCTCGCTGAAGAATAAAGCTTATTAAACCGGTCTGTAAACATCTGCAATCGCATGGGTAGTGTGGTGGCAGCTCCCGTGGAATACTGCGCAATCTGTGTGGTGTCGTTCCAAATCCAGACAAACGAGAACAAAAAGCACACGATCGCCGCCGGAATGGCCATCGGCATGGCGATCCTGCAGAATATGCGCAGCCGTCCCGCGCCATCAATCTGCGCGGCTTCGTCCAACGATTTTGGATAAGTGGAAAAGAACTGGAAATATACCAACAAGAATACAGAGCTTTTAATTCCTTGGCCAAACAGGGAAATGAAGTAAGTAGGCCATATTGTACCTATAAGCCCGCGGCTGTTGAACAGCAAATACCGAGGGATCATCGTCACCTGCGCGGGGATTAAAAATACCAAGACTGCCAGCGCGACCCATAGCTTCTTGAGCGGAACGGGGTAGCGTCCCAGTCCATAACCCGCCAAGGCCAGCGAAGCGCTTTGCAGTAAAGCCGGAAGTATGGACATTTTAAGGGAATCCATCATCGCGTTTGAAAAGTCCAAGGTATGGACGGCTCTGTAGAAACTCTCCACGGAAAGCCAAGTCGGAATCCATGTTACCGTGGAATCAACGAGATCTTTTGTATCCATAAAACTCACCGACAGCATGTAGATAAAAGGGTAGATGAACACGAAACCAAGGCCCGTCAGAATACCGTAGACGCACAGGTTGCCAAGTAAACCCCGCTTATCCGCGTTTCCGAGAAAAAGCTTTCGCACTTTGGCCTTACCGCGGCCGCTTCCGCTCTTTTTCCAAACGCTTTGCATCTCTTCTCCACCTCGCTTCTTTCCAGTCATTGAACACAAGAAAAGCAATGAATATTAGTATCAGCAGCAGCGCGGCATAAATCCAACTCAATGCCGCCGAATAGCTGTAAGGTTTAGTGATATCCCGCATGGAGCCAACAATCCTTTGGTTGGTGGCATCATCCGAAAACGTGCCGATTTCGATGATGGTATACACGGTGGTCAGCAGGATAATCGGTTTCAAGTAAGGTAATGTTATGCGCCAGAAGCTTTCCCACACGGTCGCGCCATCGATGGATGCCGCCTCATACATAGAACGGTCAATCTTTTGTAGCGCCGCAAGGAAGATGATTGTCTGCACACCGCAAAACCATAGGATACGAACAAAGCTGTTTAAAAACATGAACAATGCGCCGGTCCAGGCGGAATCCGTTGTCCGCAGTAAACTGACGATTCCGAACATGTCTATCTGTAGGGTCATCGCTGATGTTTCTTTCATCAACTCGCTCATCACCGGCCCGCTCATGATAACCACAGGCAGGAAAAAGATCATGCGGTAGAAGGCGCGCCCACGGAAACGGTTGTTGAGCAGCAGGCTGATAAGCAGTGCGAATACCACAGCCATCGGCGTGCTGACAAGGACGTTGGCAACGGAGTTCATTAACAGAATGGGGTACTCCACATCCGACATCAACGCTTGGCGATAATACGCCCAGCCGACCTCCTCAAACATAATAACACCGGGCTTGATGACCACTTGGTTGAAGCTGATATAGATAGAGTACAGCAATGGGTACGCGGTAAGGGTGAAGAAGCCTACCAGCCACGGCAGGAAGAAAAGTAACCCCGTCAGCGCGTCACGCCGACGCATGGTCAGCAGCGATTTCCGTTTTTTGAAGGCCATCTTGTTCACCTCACTCCACAATGGCATAACTCCATGCCCCAACCATCACGTCGCCATCCGTCATTAATTTATCCATGTAGTTGACATACACACGTGTGCCGTTGTCATATGTAACCCTTATCAACCCTTCGGCAAGAGCCTTATGCTCGACGATACGCCTCCCATGGAGGGACGCAAGCGGGCTATCGATTGTCCGGTATGCCGCGGTGATGTTTTCCGCCCAATCGCTAAAATTTGCAGAAAAGAAATCCTCCTGCGCTGTGCGGTACAGGTCAATGCTGTCGCAGGCAGATACGATGAATGAAGGGTAAACCCCGTATTCAATATGCCGCAGCAGCCGCTCAGTGGAAAAGGATGTCGTGTTCATTGTCGTCCCAAACAGTTCGACGCTTCCGCTTAAAACAATCTGCAGGAACGGAACGGTGTCGGATTCATACAGCAGTTGGCTGTTTGTCAGCGGCGCATCATAGTATTCCGAGACATACTGCCAAAGGTATCGATTCGGTTGGTATAGGGGAATCCTTCCGGTCGAAGCAGAACCCGCATGGGCAATCCGCTCGGCCATCCCGATGAGTTTAGACAAGTTCTGCGATCGTGTGGCTTCTTTGCCCGAGGTGAAATCCCCATACAGAAGGCAGGAAAGCTGATCGACGGCGAAACCATAATCACCATACCCGAGCGCCTTCCCAACGCGCCTTTCGGCCTCTGACAGACGATAGAAATAGGTATCGGGGTACATCACCCCTCGGTTGGGCCGCGTCATCTTGATGGTCATATTGGTCAAATTGTTGGCTGCCTGTGTGCGCAAATGAATTTGATCTGGGTTTGCCGAAAGCGGGTTTAGATACAGGAAAAAACGCCCGCCTTGCGCGGCCAGCCGCTTCGCCAGAATGTCAAACTCATATTGGGTTCCTACATTGCCAAGGAACGCGTTCCCTGCCTCATTGTTTATAGTGTAACATCGGTAGATCAACGACACATGGGTGATTCCGGCATCCGCGAGCAGCGCAATGATACCGCCCGCCTGTTCCACGGTGGTAAAGACCTGTGCGGACGTTCCGATGAACTGCCTTTTCTTGTCCGCGCCAAGGATTTCAAGCCGAAGAGGAATAGATTCACGTATATTGTGCGGCGTTAATATACCCGCGTCTTGCAGGAGGCCGCGATACAGTACCGCCATTCCGTCATAATGCGCTGAGGAGCCGTCTAATATATAGATTGATAGTTTAGCTGACAACTCGTTTCGGTGTTCCTGCGGGACGAACGTGCCGGCGCCTTCTTTGCGGTTGATGTTTTTGGTGTACTTTTGCCGGTAATCAAAACGCGCCGCAACGCGGTTGTAGGGGTTGTTGGGGATGGCCGGAGCGGCTGCGATGCTGGCATAGATGTCGCCGTCTTCGACGACCATGAACAGTCCGTTTTGCGCCGCGCCATGCACAATACCATATACGGGCATCACGATTTGCTTTTCGTCCACCGTATAGTCGTTTGGACGGAATGCCTGCAAGTCGGAAGGAATGGCAAGCGATTCGATACCCAAATCGCGCCCGTATATTTTTTTGTCGTACGTGGAGGTGTAGTGCTTCGCCTTTTGAAAGCGTATCAGTGCGCCGGCGCCGTCGGGGATTAAAAGATAACCGTCCAGTGAATCCTCGTATACCGCGCCCAGGTAGGGCAGAAAGGAAACGGATTTCAGGGTATATCCTTTTCCATCCGCGCCTTCAATCAGGCTCTCTTCCGGCAGGGATAATTCCAATATATTCCCGCGAAGTGACAAAAACACGTCAAAGGAGATGCCCAGCTCCGAAAAGTCAGCGTGGCACAGCAAGCCATCGGCCGTCGCGGTATAGGTTGTAACGGCGTTTTCCGACATGCCGTAACGCTTTTCCATCCCTTGTTCGTCAAAGCACTCAATCGCGGCAATGGAGTTGCCGTAGCTATTCCATGTTCTGTTTAGCCCTTCCGCCTTTTCAACCGGCAAGGCGCCCCAGATATAGCCGGTTTTCCTGTTCCGAATGCGGAGGGTGTCCCATTGCTCGCCGAGCCATAACTCAACCTCGTCTGTCCTGGTGATAAGCGTAAAGCCATCCGTATCCGTAAAGATGCCATCAACGCGCTGCTCACTGAACGGATGCACATGCCGATTGGATTGCGCTTCCATGCTGTCCATGCGCATCGGTTTTGAAAACGCAGGGGTTCCCTCCGCACCTGCCGGAGTACAGGCCATGACCCACAACGCCCATGCGATACCGATTATTTTTATGCGTTTATTGCATGACACGATATCGCACCTCCTCGAAAATCTCTGAAATGAAGCTCAAGAGCTGCCTCCAGAGGATAAACAGGATAATTATCGCTAACGCCGCGATCAGCATAAATCCTGCGGTCAAGAGCAGATTGCTCACAGTTTGCCTTCCATCGTAACCGTATGTCTCCTTAACGGACAAAATTACCAGCACACAGGTGTAGCCGATTACCAGAAAACTGAGAAACTGGAAGATAAATTGTTCGCGCTGTGTCAACGCGTGAGATAAAATTGTCAGAATCGGTGTGAACACAATGTACGGCGTGAGTGCATACCCAAACGACGTAAATGCTTGAATAACTGTTCCTTCGCCGTCGTGAATGGAGCTGACAAGGTAACTCCCTATCCAGAACAGCGCGGCCGGCACGGTGGTGGTAATCAGAAGCATCCCCGGATCGACCCACCGGCCGATGCCGCCCCCGAACACGAAGGACGTACTCATGCGGCTTAGAAAGCATACGGCTAACGCAAGCAGATACAAAATACCTGCGCTTATAGGACTGCCGCGCTTTTTATGTTTCAAGTCGTACAAGCAATCAATGGGATGGCGTATCATGTTGAAGGGTTCGCAAATGATATCTCTCAGAAGCTTGTGTTTTTGCTTGGCTTTAATCCAGCGCGTCCGTATAGGCGAGAGGAAATCACGGGATTTTCGCACGCAGCTGACGATTATCAGCAAAAGGAACACGCCGATGCCGCCCAGCAGAATGGTGTACATGTTTGCCCGCAGCCATGCGCTGCGCATCTCCCAAAAGCACTTCGAGTATAAAGATGCCTGGCCGTTTAACCGATAATGATGCGCCGCTCTTTCATATTCGCCAAGCTGGAACAGCGTTGCGGCGTATCCGGTGTGCGCCATGCTGGTCATGGGATTCATGCGCAGGATGCTCTCCCAAGCCGAAAGGCTCTGCGCATAGCGGCCGGCGTTGAAGTCCTCGCCGGCTTCATGCAGCATGGAGGCGAAGGCCGTTGGGATAAACGCTTGAATCAAAGCGCGTTCTTTGTCCAGCACATAGATGGTATACGTTTCGTCTACCGCGATGGAACTGACCACCGCCGTCAGGCCGTTGCGATCGCTGGATACGGCGCGTCCGCCGAACATGAACAGGGTATCGCCATCGCCGTTGAATTCTTCGATGGACCCCGTATCGGTAACGGCGATGATGTTGCCATTTGGCGCGACAGTCAAATCGACGTAATTGTCCTTGCCCCACACGTTCCCGGCATTGGGCAGTATATCGACGCCCGCCAGGTTCAGTTTTTTTAGTGAGTTTCGCCAATCGTTTTGTATTACGGTGTAGACATTGTTGCCGGAAACATGCAGTGACACGGTGCAGGGCGGGTTCCTGAAAAAAAGCTTTGCCTTTTGCGCCTCGGTAAAAAATGTCTTTTGCACCCATTCAATAAGGCTCAAGCCCTTGGTCTTGTTGGCCCCAAAAAAACCGGCAAATGTCCCGTCCGGCATGAATTGTAAAAGCCCTTCGTGCGTTCCTTCGCTGATGGCAAGAATGTTGCCGTAACTGTCCACATCAACCTTCCGGGGCATGTACCGGCTTTTCCCATAGAACAAATCTTCCGGACGCCCGATGCGCTGCAGTACCTTCCCTTCGGGCGACAGGACAACGATCTGCTCTGCGCCGTAGTCTGCCACAAAGACGCGCCCATCATTGGCTACCGCCACGCCGGTGGGCCTCTTGAGTTCACCTATACCCAAATGGAAAAGCATGCCGTTAGACCTATCGCAACGCACGATACGCCCGTTGCCTGTATCGGCGATATAGAAGTACCCATCGTGATAGCATAAGTCCTCCGGCGCATTCAAACCGATATCGGAAAGGGTGGTGCCGCCCGGCATGTAGGCGTCTTGGATACGAATGTATGTTTCATGGTTAAGTGACAGCGCATAGGTATACGCGGTGCTTTCAATGGCATTGGCGGGAAAGCACGGCAGTAAAAGCAGGATGATCGCAAGGGACAATATCCGTTTAATATGCTTCACCCCCTACTTCATGCCTGAGTGAGACATGGTGTTCATGACACGAGCTTGCAATAAAACAAATAAACATAGATTAGGCAGGAACATGATGAGCGTCGCCGCCGCTTGAACACCCAACCCCGCGATGGCATTACCATGTAATTGCCCCGACATCACGCTTTGATTACCGGCGGCGGCTAAGGTCGTCATATAAAACGAGAAGCTGCGAATCGCCTCATTATTAATGTATAGGTTAGATGCTTCCAGGCTGTTCCAGCTTGCTTGGAAGGCAAGAATGGCCACCGTGGAAAGCGCCGGTATGATGTTGGGCACAACAATCTTCCACAAGAC
This sequence comes from Clostridia bacterium, assembly GCA_009776385.1. Lineage (GTDB taxonomy): Bacteria > Bacillota > Clostridia > Christensenellales > Aristaeellaceae > WRFT01. The sequence goes on along the minus strand of WRFT01000031.1, from coordinate 5,480 downwards.
GCGGTAATCGCTGGCCCCGTCGATTTGTGCGGCATCAATCATCGAATCGGGAAGCTGATCGATAAACTGTTTGACTAAAAACAATCCCACGGGAATCGCCAGCAGCGGCACGATATGTGCCAGGAAGCTATCGATTAAGCCCAAACCGAATACAACCATGTAGCGTGGAATGGAAACTGCGACGGGGACGAACATGAGGGCCGCCTCGTTGATGGCAAAGAAGGTGTTTTTTAGCTTATACCGCTTCTTCGATAGGCAATACGCGGCCGCGACAGTGATGAGTAAGGTTGCCGCCATCACGATAGCCGTCGACAGGATGCTGTTAAACAGATAGCGCGACATGGGGATGGCTTTTTCCGCCGATGTGGAGGTCAATGCTCGAAAATTGTCCAAGGTAGGCCGCGTGGTAACAAACCTGGGAGGATACACCAACAATTCATCTAAGGGCTTGAACGCGTTGAATACAATAAACAAAATAGGCAGCGCCATGAGCGCGGCAATCGGCAGTAAATAAGAATAGAATTTGATTTGTGTCCGGTCAAACCGGCGCGGGTCCAGTCCGAACGCTTTCATCCTGTTTTTTCTGCGCACTTCACTCACCTCCTACGCCTTCTCGGCAAATAGCTTTTTCGCGAGCTGAGATACGCCCCATACTAGAATCAATAACAGCACCGATACCGCCGCTCCATAGCCCATCTCATACCGCACGAATGCGTGTTCTTCCGCGTGCGTGACCAAAAGCTGGCCGGCATACCCCGGAGTTGGATTGGCTCCGGTCAGCATCACGCCGATTGATCCGTTCTGGAAAGTACCGACAATGGCCATAACAGCGCCGAACAGCATCTGCGGGCGGGCTGCCGGGATGGTAACATAGCGTATCTCCTGAAAGCGGTTGTGTACGCCGTCGATATAAGCAGCTTCATATAATTCGCGGTTAACATTCAATACACCGGCCAGCATCGCCAAAAAGCCGATACCCATACTGCTCCACAAGCTGACAAGTATCATGATGGGCAGCAAGTATGTGGGATCTTGAAGCCAGACGATTGGTTTTTGTATGGCATCCAACCGCAGCAGGAAGGCGTTGAGCAGCCCCACCTTGTCGCCGTCGAAGATGACGCGCCAAACCGCGCTCAGCATAACGCCGCCTGTCATGGAAGGTGAATATAGAATAATCGCAAGAATAGTGCGGGGAATTTTGGTAATTTGCGCCAGCGACCATGCCATAAAAAACGATAAAATGTAGCCGCCAATGCCCACGATGATGGCGAACTGTATGGTGTTGGGCAGGGCGTACTCCATAAAAACCTGATCATCGGTGAGGATGGACACGTAATGGTTCAAACCGACGAAGTTCGGCATCTGTATCGTATTAAAGTCCGTAAACGACAAACCGATCGCCATGAGGATAGGTATGATGATGAAGGCTGCAAACAGCATGATGAACGGAGCTTGTAATACGGAAACGGAATGCCTGTCCAGAAACAGCTTAAAGCGCCGGGGCATACCATTGGGTTTATTCATCGGCCGGCCCCTCCTTCCGCATACCAATCAAATCATCAATCAGATGTATGTTGTATTCCTTAAGCCGGTTCCCGTGTTGATCGATATACCCAAACTCAATCAGCTTCCGGCGCATCTCGCGGTTTGCCGCAAGAAGCGCATCATCAATACGCGGCCGGAACCTCGCACCTCTTGTGACGATATCAATCCATGCGTTGCTGACCTCCCGTTCGAGTATATAGCTCGCGGGATGCCGCAGCGCCTCCCTTTGCCATTCCCATTGCGCCAGAATGACTTTCTTATGCCGTAAAGGATACGCCATCTGTGAAAACGCGGTATGATTACCCGTGTTCCATACATACTCCGGCCCATACCTCATCTGCAAGTCACGTGCGTACCGGATTTGTGTTTCGGATGACAGCCACCACTTAACAAAGGCATATGCTTCTTCGGGCAGCGCAGTATTGGCGAAAACCATGGCGCAGGTAGAAGCCGCTGAGTAATCGCGGCGGATGACGCCGTCTGTTCCCATGGTGCCGGGTACCGGTGCAATATCCCATCGCCCGGTTAACTCCGGCGCGGCCACTTGCAGTTGCAGATATGTTGAAAAATTGCTGATGCCGATGGGAATGGCGCCTGATCGAAAGGCGTTAAAAAAGTTCGGTACACTTTGCGCAAGCCCGTATGTGCGGTAAAGATCGGTCATCTCGCGCAGACCGTGTAATGTTGCCGGGTCATTGAAGTTGGCGGTAAGCCCATCGGGCGCGTAAAAATTTCCGCCGTTCTGAAAAAGGAACATTCCGGTCGCCGCGAACGGCTTATATCCGGCGTCGTTCGCCAGAGGATGGTTAAAGTTCATAGAGTTGCGCAGCAACGTGGGCATGATGCGCTTGACGTCATCCCATGTATCGGTCACATCTAATCCCAGTGCCTCCAGAATATCCTTGCGATAAAACAGGACATTAAATTCCTGTGTCTCACTCGCTCCATAGATACCGTCCTCATACGCCATCGGGGAGAGGGACTCGAGGTTGTATTCGGCGCCGTACCAATCAAGAAAATCGTCGTACTCCAGCAGGTTTTTAGCCATGCCGCGCATTGCGAATTCCGCCGGCCGGTAATACGATAAGGCAAGCGCCACATCGGGGTTATTCCCCGTGGAGTTTGCCAGCGTGATTTTTTTCTCGTCGGGCATGATTGAGAAAACCACATCAATCCCCGTGCTTGCCGTGAAGTTTTGCGCGGTTAATGCCCGCAGGGTATCCACATACTGTGACGGCTTTCCAACCCAAACAGTCAGCACGCCGACGGAGTTTTTAATATCGGCGGATTCATTCATTACGGGCGTAAAGGAGTAAAGAAACTGCCGGAAAGCGGTTGACACCTCAACCAGGAACTGAGCTTTGGGCGACGGCGGCTCGACGCTTGTTCCATGCAGGTAGAACCGGTCGATGCTCAAATGCTGCTCTTTCAGTTTTTGCGCCACGTTGGATGCCAGCTGGGCCGCGGAACCGGCGTCATCGCTAAGCAGCGCCGACCGGTTGAGAATTGCGCGCGGTTCGCTTGCCAATCGGGCAAGGTTCTGAGCGGCCAGCTTCAAATCCCCGGCATAAGATGGATTCATTCCCGAAAGGTTTTGTACCGCGCTGTATACCGCGTACAACCGACTCTCCCAGTCAGCCAGTTTTTGTAAGATATCCGGCATGTATTGTAAAATATCCCATGTGCGGTTGACATCCGTTTTTGCTGTGTCGTCGGAATTGCTGCCCTTAATTCTTCGCATCGTTAAACTTGTGCCGCTGATCTCGTTGACAATCTGTATTAATTCTTCTGCCACCGCATCCAACGGCGCGGCCGTCACTTTAAACGCGAGGGTGTGCATGCCGGCCGTCAAATAAAATTGCTGATCGAGCGTCCTGTTTTGGTATATGCCCATGCCGGTATGGGGAAACGGCACATCCCGCGCTTCCGCGAATGGTACGGCGCCATCTATCTCAACGGTTCGGTATACCACGCCTCCGGCTTTCAGCGGCTGGCAATACTTGATGGTCAGAGCGTACCATCCGTCCGAGGGTATTGCTACTTCATAAAGCAGTTTCTGCCCGACGGTCTTAAAGGATTTGTCGTCAATGGCGTTAATCAGTTTAACATATGGGCTGTTTGGTACGACGCCGGTGTTGGTTACATGATGTCCCCGTATATAAGAATCGGATTTCAACCGATAGTTTTCTCCCTCAATCGTCAGAATGCCGCCATAAACGGGGGCATCCGCATAAGCTGTTCGGTATACATTATAGGTGGGTATCTGTGATGGTCTGGCCACAACCACGGATTGCAGCGTTAAGTTCTGATTTTGCGGGATGATGGTCATGCGGTTTTCCCCGGCAATAAGTGGAAAAAGAATCGGCATGCGTGCTAACCGCTCATAATCTTCCAGCCAAGAATGGGATGTTTCACGCAGCATTATTTGTTCCGGTACAATTTGGTTGCCATACCGATCCGTTTGCATGTCGCCCGGCGCATCCGCCCACAGAAGTGGCAGCACACAAACTGCCTCCATGCCGTTTACAGTAAAGACAGCCGTGTTTTCAAACAGATTCATTTTATCGCAAGTATAGCCCAGCAGTATCCGGTAATACCCGGTGTCCGGTACGGATAGGGTAAACGAACAGCCTTTTTCAACGTCAGCTTGCAGGGAGGGGAAGGTTCGCTCATACACGATATCCTGCCGGTCGAATGAAAGCCATCGCGCGGCAGCCGCGGCATCGTCCATCAGATAGGTGCGCGCGGGCTTGTGCGAGGCCGCATCCATAGGGGCATTCGTATCACCGGGGAGGGACAGCAGCAGAACAACTGCTGTCAATAAAGCAAAGATAGCCATAGCAGTTCGTTTCCGCATACCTACACCTCCCCGGTCATTGTTTCACGTTCTACAAGTGGCTCCACATTTCATTCATTTTGGGTTTCTATTCGCCGATTTTTACGTTAAAAGCTTCCATTTGTTCCGCCAAGCCGGCATTGAGTTTCACGTCGAGCTGCCCTGCCACATCGGCGGCATTCGCCCTGCCCGCCCTTACGTCGTCCAGCAAGCCCCACACCGAGCCGTCCCAGTACTCGCCAAAGTTAGGCAGAAACTTGTTCAGGTCGCCGCGAACGGAGTTGGCGGTGCTCCTGTACAGTGCCGTAAACCCTTCCGTGAGGTGCGGGTTCTGCTCAAATTTCGCAATCACATCAGGATGCTGGGTGCAGGGGATAAACCATGTTTTTAGCAGCTTGGTATCGCCCTCGGCCTGTTGCTTTTCACCGCGCGCGGCAAAGATATCCAGGCGCTGAAGGTTGCCCTCAAGCCCGTACGTCAGCCATTTTAAAAGTTCAAACGCCGCTTCGGGGTTTTGGCTGGTGCTTGTGATGTAGGCGCAGTCCACGTGGATGGGGGTTTTGACAGGTTCGTCGCCCGTACGCGGATAGGGCCAGTAATCCCAGCTAATCTTGCATTCATTGCGCATCCAGTTGTCGTTCCATGTGGCGTTGGTACATAGCAGTGCCAGTCCGTTCTTGAACAGATAATGGTTGTCATCCTTGCCGTCTTCACCAAATTTAAGGACATAGTCGCTGTCCAGCGGCGTCTGGCCGTTTTCATCCTTGGGCTGCTTCATCGCCCAAGCGTTTAAACCGGGGATGGCGTTCAACTCGGCATACCGATTCATGGCCGGAACCCATTGATTGGTGAAATCGAAACGCTGATTGACCCAGTCGTATGTGGTCGCGTAGAATCCGTCAGCCTGTGCTGAGTAGGCTACGTCCAAATCATCCAGCAGGGCCGCGCCCGCGGTTGTGGCGGTGATGCCGGCCCGCAGCAGTTCGACAAATTCATCAAACGTCCAGTCATAGCCGGGCTTGTCCAGGTTCAGTTCCTCCAGCATGTCCAGGTTGAGGGTAATCCCCATCGCATTCATCTGGCAGGGGAAGGCGTATAG
>WRFT01000030.1 GCA_009776385.1 Clostridia bacterium | reverse complement strand
ATGATTTCGCTTGTTCTCGATTTTCTTGACAGAAATACTATATACAGTATAGCTGATCAATCTTTACATAATATACCGTATGCGATGATCTAAAAAATGCCTACAAGCGAAATTATTCATTGAGCAAAACCCTTGACAAAAACTATTCAGATGCCGTAAAATCAATTTGAAAGTAACTTTACCGGTAAAGTTGTTTGCCCCAGCATTATTGATGAAAGCATTAAACGCTTTATTGTGTCGGCATTGTCACTAAAGGGGTAAAAGCTATGAAGCAACGTATCCGCATGGAGGATATCGCAAAAGAAATAGGCGTGTCGAAGATGTGCGTGTCATTGGCACTTCGCGGGGATCCATCCATAAGCCACGAGATGCGGCGGCGCGTGCATGAGGTGGCCGATAGTATGGGGTATATCCCAAATCGTATCGCGAAAGGCCTTGCAAGTGGTAGGACACATACGATCGCAGCCATCGTCGGAGGAGATTTACATGATGGTTACCATAATCAAGTGCTGCGCGCTGCAACAGAATATGCGCTCACCCGTGGGTATACGCTCACCATCGGTTTATCAGGCAACACGTTACACAACGAGGAAGAAATGTATCTGAAGTTCCAACAATTAATGGTGGAAGGCTTCCTCGCGTTTCATAGCCTTAAGAGCGAGTTGTATGTGAAGCTGCTAAACCAGGGAGTACCCTATGTACTGTACACGAAGTATTTCTCGGATCTTCCGTCTGATTATGTTGTATGTGACGACGAACATGGCGGCTTTATGATGACACATCATCTATACGAGCTAGGACACCGCCGTATCGGGTTTGTATATGATGCAGTCATACAGGAATCGAGTGAGATTGTTAATCGCATCCGTGGATATCGCGCGGCGTTAGAAGCGTGTAACTTGCCTTTTGATCCGGCGCTATTGCTGCCCAACCGTTTTGAGTCGTTGAAAGCAGTGTTTTCAAACGAACACAGGCCTACCGCGTTATTTGTTTGCAACGATGTCATTGCAGCGGCGACTTACATCGATATAAAACGCCTAGGATTTCGTATTCCCGAGGATGTATCGGTGGGCGGTTACGAAGGCGTCTATTTAGGTGCATTATTAGACCCGCCGTTGACCACCATCTCTACGCCGCTGGCTGATATGGGTGTGCTGGCGTGTAAACGTTTGATCGACAAGATCGAGGATGATTCTTTGCAAAAAGTAGTCGTACGTATCAGTTTGGAGCCTGCGCTGACCATTCGAAAATCCACGAAAAGGAGGGAAGAAACGGTGCAATGACTTAGTCAGGCAGACTTCGATTTGATCATATGCAGTATCAAAAATACGTTATAAGAGGAGGAACATCAATGCACATGCGGAATAGAATCTGGACTGTTTTATTAGTGGCTGTTTTTTGCCTTTCGTTCATGGGGGGTAGCATCTGTAGCTTAGCGGAAGGCGCGCCAAGTGTTATGACGACCGTCGCCAGTGGTCAGGAAATTATCGCTTGGGGTTGGGATCAACCTGAGTTTAATCAGAAAGTAGAAGATTACATTCTAGAAGCGGCAGGCGTGACCGTCAATGGACAAACCATGACCAACCAGGACGAGAGAGCAAAGATCATTGCTGCTTCCGCTGCGGGCATAGGGTTGCCTGATTGCTTCAAACTTACCAGCACCGATACACCGATGCTCGTGGAAATTGGTGCGGTGCGCGATATTACCGATATGGTGGAACCGTATCTTGATTTACTGCCCAAAGTAGCCTGGGACATGGTCACTGTGGACGGGCGGATTTACGGCATTCCAGCCAACAGTCCGGCTGCCGGTATGTTCTATCGCTATGATGTATTGGAGAAATACGGCATCGACCCGGATGAACTGACGACCTGGGATAAATGGATAGAAGCCGGTCAGAAAGTTGCTGCGCAGAGTGGTGGCGAGGCTATGTGGATTAATCTGTCGGCTAACAAAATGAACGGCTATGTGAGCGGAACCATTATTCAACAGTATCGCGCGGGGCTTCTCGCCCAAGATGGCAGCATCGCCATCGACTCGCCTGAGTTCAGGCAGGCGCTTGCGATGATCGATAAGATTGCTAAAGCAGGTATTGCCGAAGAAATGGATGATTGGTCCGCACCCTGGTACCAAAGCATGAGAGATGGCACGATCGCCTGTTACCCCAGCGGCACCTGGTTCGTGCAGACGTTCATCGCGCAAGCACCAGACACACAGGGCAAATGGTATTTCGCACCGTTCCCCGCCGTGGAAGAAGGCGGTGACCGGTATCCAAACTACGGTTCTGCCACTTGCTACATCACTTCTACGACTGACAAGCCGGAAGCTGCGTTCGAATGGTGCAAAGCCTGGACAATCGACCCGATTGGTTCGTTACGCATTGGTTTGGAGCAACTAGGCATATCGGTTATCAGCAAAGCCGCGTTGGAAGACGCATATGTCAACCAACCGAACCCCTACTTCGCCAAAGACCAGGCTTATTGGAAGGTCGCAACTGAAGCGTTTACTGACTCCACATGGGTTCCGGTAAGTCTGCCTCAGTCCGGTGAGGCTAATTCCATCTGGACTGTGTATTATGAGCAGTGGCTTGCCGGCGTGCTTTCGGCTGACGAAGCGATAGAGCAAGCGGCGGCGGAAATGGCTATGAAGCTCGACTAAGCATCTTCTTGAGAAAACGCATGTTTTCCGCCTCGGCTTCCTTTCTGTATAGCCGAGGCGGAATTAATAAGGAGGATGTAGATATGCACGCTACCACGCGGCGTTCCATCTTTACCAATAATAAAAAAGCGTATCTGTTCATCGCGCCGTTTTTTATCATATATATCAGCTTCCACCTTTTCCCGCAGCTGTTCTCGCTTTATCTCAGTTTCACGAACTACAAGATTAGAGGCGGAACGGTATGGGTTGGGTTAAGAAACTATTCTAGGGTGTTTGCCGATAACCGATTCTGGCAGAGCATAGGCAACACAGCGCTCTTCTGGCTTATGACGCTGCCGGTGCAGATGGTAGTTGCCGTGGTGATTGCTACCGCGATGTCGAACCTCCCAAGTCGAATGCGTGGCTTGCTCTCCGGATGTTATTATTTACCGGTTGTCACCAACCTAGTCGCGACCATCTTCGTGTTTCAGCTGATGTATGATACCAATTATGGCGTGATTAACTATCTGCTGTCCAAGCTGAACATGGCACCTATACCTTGGGTGACGAACCCTTCTTGGGCGAGGGTAGCGACGGTTTTACTCATTACCTGGAAAGGATTGGGCTATTATATTGTCTTCACGCTTGCTGGCTTGATGAGCGTAGACCGCTCGCTGTACGAGTATGCGAATATCGAAGGAGCGACCTCTTTTCAGAAAATTATCCATATAACGCTGCCTTCCATAGCACCCATTTTGCTCTATCAAGCGTTCACGGGCACGATTGCAGGATGGAATATTTTTATGGAACCTTTCCTACTCTTTGGGAAAACTGGCGGTCCCCTCAACGCGTGCATGACGGCGTCGATTTATATCTACTCGGAGGGATTCAATAACCTTAAATTCAGCTCCGCCGCGTCGATGTCGCTGTTGCTTGCGTTGATCACTTCGGTATTCGCTACATTGCAATTCCGCTTGTTCCGCCAGGACAAGGAAAAGAGGTGAGCGGCTTGCATATCGGATCAAAGAGGATTAACAGGGTTTTTCTGTATATGGCTTTACTTCTGTTTGCTTTAGTTGCCATTTTTCCGTTTTACTGGAATCTTCTCTCCGCATTCCGCCCTGTGGAGAGAATATTTACTTATCCCCCAAAGCTATACCCCTCGGATTTTTCGCTGTATAACTTTCAACGCCTCTCCGCATACTTTCCGCAATTTCCCCGCAACATCCTCAACAGCGTAATGCTGGCAGTATGCATCCCCTTCCTTTCGATATTGTGCAACTCATTGGCGGGTTTCGCGTTCGCAAAGATGCATTTTCGAGGTAAAAACTTTCTGTTCGGGGTCGTCATTGCCACCATTCTTATCCCCTCCGCTTCCGGGTACATTCCACTCTTTATCGAGATGTCAAAGCTGAGGCTTGTGGATAGTCATCTGGCAATCATACTGCCTGCTATGGCTGGTGCATTCGGGGTGTTCCTGTTCCGTCAGAGCATGCTAGGCGTACCGGAGGAATTGCTTGAAGCTGCCAGGATTGATGGTGCAGGCGATCTAGGTATGTATGTAAGAATCGCATTGCCACTGATCCGCCCCATGCTGATCACGGTGTACATTTCAACGTGCATCGGGGTGTGGAATGAATACTTTTGGCCATTTATCATCCTGAAAAGCGAGTCGAAACTGACGTTCCCGGTCGTGTTGGCAGGGATACAGGGGCTGTTGTTTGAAGCCCCCTGGGGTGTAATCATGGTTGGTGCGCTGATCTTGGCGGTGCCGACATTGATTATTTATCTTTCGCTTTCAAAATATATCGTGCCTGATATCTTTGGCGGGAGCGTCAAAGGATAATCACTAATATTATTATAAAGGTTGTGCGGCATATGCAACAATACAACACCTTGGGCTTTGGCAATCTCTCGCGTCTTTCCGGGGCACAAACTCGATCCATCAGTGCCGAAAACAGAAGCGGAGAAAAGGGAAAAGGCGGCATGTCGATAGATGGCATCAGCGCTTCCTGCGCCCGTGAGTTAGGACAAGGTTGGAAGATATCACCGGCCATCTGCCTGGCGGCGGGAAGCACGGAGACGTTGGCTGAAATTGTGGGCCCTGGCGTCATACAACATATGTGGATGACCTGTGCTCCGCAGCACTGGCGCTCGTTAATCCTACGAATCTATTGGGATAATGAGAACGAGCCGTCTGTAGAAGTGCCGTTGGGCGACTTCTTTTGCAACGGCTGGTGTGAGCGGTCAATCGTCAATTCGTTGCCTATAGCGGTCATGTATGCTGGTGGAATGAACAGCTATTGGGAAATGCCATTCCGAAAGGCTGCACGCTTGACAATCGAGCATCGCGGCCCGCAAGACCTGCCGCAGTTCTTTTATCAGATTACCTACACGCTTTGCGACGTGCCACAGGATAACGCATACTTTCATGCTTGCTGGCACCGCAGCAATCCGCTGCCTTATGGCCAGGTGCATACCATCCTGCCTAAGGTGATAGGACAAGGCCATTTTGTTGGTACTTACCTAGCTTGGCAGGCAAACAACAATGGCTGGTGGGGTGAGGGGGAGGTCAAGTTCTACATGGACGGTGACGAGGAGTTCCCCACCATCTGCGGTACGGGCACTGAGGATTACTTCGGCGGCGCATGGGCGTTCGAAGGCGAAGGCTCACAGTATGGCGTTTATACATCGCATTTTTTGGGCTTTCATCAGGTGTTAAAACCGGACGGATTTTTTCGCGGAAATCTCCGGTTTGGAATGTATCGTTGGCATATGATGGATCCAATCCGGTTCGCGAGTGATCTGCGCGTCACTGTACAGGCGTTGGGTTGGCGCAGCGAAAGCCGATACCTGCCGCTCAAGGATGATATTGCTTCGACCGCCGTATGGTATCAGACTGAACCGCATGTATCATTTGCGCCTATTGGTGACCGGAATCATTTGGAAGTGATATAGGAGGATGTGACATGGAGCCAAAATATAACGTTTTTGAGGCGGAAAAGCTGCGCGAGATGAAGCAGAAACACCCCGATTGGATCTGGAACCGAGCGGATACGCATGTCATCCTTGGTGCGCCCGGTTCTATGGAAGCCTATAAGGTGCCGGTGGAACCCGGCAACTCGTTTTCACCGGGTCCGGGTACCTATGGTGTATCTACTTGGGTATTCGTAAACGGCGGATTGCATACACCTGAGCAAATGCCGCTCGATAGTATTGTGTGGCGCTTTGAAGAAGGCTTTTACCCTGTACTGCATTCCGATTGGAAGGCGGGGCCGCTGCGCGTGCATAGCGAGTTATTTTGCCCGGATGGAGATGACCAGCTTGGAGACTATCAGGCATGCTACCAAGTGACACTGGTTAATGAAAGCGACATGCCCGTGGAAGCGAAGCTGTACCTTGTGCTGCGGTCATTTGGCGCGGCGGGCGGACCGGTACGTAGTCTGGAGCGCAAGGACGCATCCGTGTTGGTAAATAGTTTTGGCGCGCTTTATGCTGAGAATGCGAGTTTCCAGTTTGGTGCCATTAGCTATGAGCAGACAGGCAAAGACATTTCAGAAGTCTTGATCGCCGGTAATCTGCCAAGCAGCGGAAGCGTGCAGGATTCATCCACATGGGCCAGCGGTGCGCTGGCGTATGACGTGCATTTGCCTGCGGGTGTGCAAGCGCAGTATGCGTTTGTTTGCCAAATGCAAGTTTCCCGCTACAGCGTGCAATATCTTCACGGCCCGGCTCTTCCACTTGACTTCTCTGCGCGAAAGACGGCTTTCCTTGAACGTTGGCGGGAGCGCCTGGGTATCCGGCTTTCACTGCCGGACGTACGGTTTACCGAGGCGTTTCAATGCCAGCTCACGCATTTGACGATGTTCACGGTCGATAAAGCGGTGCGTATCACGCCAATCTCCTACCCAATCTGGTGGCTGCGTGACGGTGCATATGTGGTTAACGCGCTGAACAAGGGAGGGCAACACGCGTTCTGCGCGGATGCGCTTCGTAACGTTGCCGCCCAGGATATATTCGGTGGCTTTGGCGCGGAGGGAGACGGGCCAAGCGCCAGCATCTGGATATTATCGGAGCATTACCTTATCACACGTGATCTGGATTTCCTACGGGATGTTTTCCCGCATATTGTCCGCAAAGCGCAACTGCTGATGAGCATGCGCCGGACTGATAAACCTATTCGGAAATTTACCGAGTTTGTCATCCCTAAATGCATGCTCGCTCCCGATACTGATTTGGTCTGTCTTCCCGCCAAAGATGGTTTAATCAACGGCCGTATGGATCATCATTTCCCGGTCTATTGGGTTAATGGGTTTGCGCATATGGCGATGCAGCGCACAGCGTTTTGTGCCAGAACGCTTGGCATAGATGACGCTCCCTATTTAAAAGAGGCCGCTGAGATTAAAGAGGCCATGCTGCGAATTGCTCCGGAACGGTTTGGTGAGAATGAACGTGATGTCAACTCTGCCTACTGGCCTACGGGTTGGGCAGATGCCGCCGACACGTTAATTCGCGAGAAGTATGACGCCTATTGGCACAATGTGAAGATGAAAGACAGCGTGTTCCACCCGGTGACGGACTGGACCTACTTCGAGGCCGGACACGCCCATAATTACATGTTGAAGGGAGATCGTGAACGCGCATGGCAGTCCATCGAGTGGTTCTTTGCCAACCAGACTGCGCCTGGTCTCTACACGTATCCGGAAGGTGTAGATGGCAACACAGCGCTCCTGTGGCCGCGAACGCGTGGTTGGGATGACATTCGAAGCGTCACGCCGCACGGATGGACAGCGGCGGAGTTGTTTTTACTACTGCGCGATTGTCTTGTACACGAAGAAGGCGACACGCTGGTGATAGGACAAGGCGTCCCGGTACATTGGCAGCATCATGCGTTCTCCGTAGAAAATCTACCCACATACTTCGGGGTGGTATCATTCACGTACGCACCGAAGAGCGGCGAGCTAAATGTGCGACTTGCGAGAAAGGAAGCGTGTACCGTAAGATCTGCATTGCCGTTTTCGGCACAGATCGTATTGGAGTAGCGTATATCCGGTGCTGCTATAATGCTGCCAAATGTGTTTTCCGGAACTCGCTGGGAGAGGCTTGTCATGGCACCATACTATCGGTAGAACCATCACCTAATCAAGGCACTTCTATGTTTATTGTGTATATAATATCTATTTGGATTCTGTACCGTTTCTCAGATAGAGGCACTGCCGAAAAAACACTGTACACAAACCGTTAGATCGCAACTACTAATGAACTGGCAAGTGCGTGTGTGTTGAATAAAGTGCGTAAGAACTGATGGATAATGGATTAATAGGGATAAAAAAGAAGGGCTTTAGATGAGTATTAAACTGATAAAAATGGTAAGCGGAAAGCGATTAATGCCGCAGGATCATACCAGTCGAAAACTGAAGCGCAACTATTGGACTTTGATCGAGTCACCAATATAGTAAAGATTAAAATGCTATTAGTACATTTATGGTTAAAGAGAGGATTGCATGAAAAAATGTTGGGGGCATACACATTTGTTTGTTGGCATAGCTGCTGCCGCAGTTATAGCTCAGCCTAAAAACGTCGGTGCATGTGCAGTTGTAGTTCTTGGTGGTTCTCTCGGTGCGATTATTTGTGATATAGAAGTCAAGTCAAACAAATATTTCAAGGATGTATATTATTCAAGAATTACATTTGGGGCAATGGCTATACTAGCACTCCTCTTTGATTTCTTAATGGGCGGTGTAGTTTGTTCATATATACTTACAAACAATTGGTTGTATACATTGATAGGTGCAGTTACATTTGTTACGGTATGTTTGTTTGGATATTTTTCTATACATAGGACTTTCACACACTCAATACTATATGTTTTCTTGCTCGGAGCTGCTGTTGGATTATTATGTAAACCATTAGCTCTTTCATTTTTAGTAGGAGCAGTAATGCATCTAGTCTTGGATATCGTAAACAAAAAGCCTATTCTATTATTATACCCGGTAAGTAAGGGAGTTTGCCTAAAGTGGTTCACGGCAGATGGGGTTGCGGATAAGGTTTTTTTGGCACTCGGAATAGTTGGGTCGATAATAGCTTTATACTACTCAACTTGAATCGTGATTTAATTTGGATACCAATGCTAGTATCTCCATAGAATAAAAGAAATTTAATCAAGACTATATGAAACAAGGACTGGCGACGTCGAACGAGTGTGAAGTGAATATAGGAGGCTTGGAAAACTAGGTGAAAGACATCTCCCCCCGCACCATTTCCGGGCGGATACCACGCAGGTTAGTTTTTAATAACACTTCCGTATAGGTGTGGTAAATATCCCGAAGGCCATCGGTTTGGCCTGTGCAAAGCTTCATCAGCAATTTTATGGCCTGATAACCTTGGGTAAAAGGTTCTTGTGAAAGTGTCGCAAACATTGTGTCATTTTCTAAATACGCGCATACACGTTCACATACGTCAAAGCCTACCAGCAACACCTTCTCACCATTATCCGTCTGCATCTGTTCCAAAGCGCTGGCCGCGCCCACGCTGCCCCACATGCTGTTGGTAAAAATGGCATTGGGCGACAGGTTTTTAAGGATTTGTACCGCGACTTCCTCTGCCGCCTCGGGTTCATCCATGTATTCAAAAACGCCCAGCACTTCTACCTTGTTCAACTCACGAATCTTTGCGATAAACGCCTCTGTACGGGAGCGCAGGCCCGTAGCCAGCAGATGGCTGGTCATGACCGCGATTTGCTGGCCCGGCTGCAGGACGCGGTTGTATAACAGCGCGGCTGTCTCCCCGGCGAGAACAGGGTTTTCGCCTACGAAACATTCGCGGCAGCTCTCCGGGGCGTCGTTGTTGAAAGTAACCACATGGGCTCCCAGATCATGGGCTCTTTGCAAAAGGGCGTTTAGCAGCAAAGCGTTTGCCGGCGCAATGGCAATGCCGTCAAAATCAAAATCCGCGCGGTTCAGCAACTCGCGTAACTGATCGGATTGTTCTCCAACGCGGTAATGCTCGCTGAGAATCAGTTCAACCTGACATCCCGCGTAGCGGTAACGCCGCTTCGCGTACTCTATGCCGCGTAAGGCTTCTGCGAAAAACTCATTGTCCGGACACAGCACGGCAAACTTGGCAGGGTTCGGCGCGACTCCCATCCGTCCCGACCAGTAGCCCATGGCCTGGGCTATTTGAATAACCTTTTCCCCGGTTTCTTTGTTAACTGTGGGTGATCGCTGAAGGGCGCGGTGAACCGTCGAAATCGACAGGCCTGTTTCATTTGCTATATCTATCAATGTTACTTTTTTCGCCATGCCATCAACTCATTTTTCTCATTTTCACGTCATTATATCATGATTGTCAAAATCGAAACTTGTCATGCAGCGTATCAACCACATAGGGAATCTGCCCCGGATTCCCGTATGCAGGTTTCCGCTATGTTAATTTCAACCTGCGGGCGTGCGGTTGTAGAATACATGGATATTCCATTGTTCCGGGCCGTGCAGGGGTTTTCCGATTAGGTCCAAACGCCCGTCGCCGGTCAAGTCCAGTAAAATTCCCTCGTGTATACCGGTCCCCTCATCAATGGTGTACCGCGTATCAAAACCGCCTTGGCCGTCATTTTCATAAACATAGATTCGGGGCAAGCGAACGGCATAGGCCTCGCTGTTTCCGGCCTTCGCCCCAATTTCGCCGACCAAAATATCCGGCCGTCCATTGCCGCAAAGGTTCCCCAGCCTCAGTGTATGGGCATCCAATAGGCCGGTATCTAAAAGCCGCATGGCCCATAGTGTTTTCGCGTCGCCTGCGGATGTAAAGCAGGCCAGCTTGCCGCCTTCCTTTTTACCGTAAATCCAAGCGTCCCCTTCGGATACAAGAATTTCATTCCGTCCGTCGCCGTTGATGTCCGCTATGACGATCTTGTTGGTAATGAAGTTCTCGTCCGTAAAAAGATACTTTTCCCAATGATCTTTTACCCACTTAAACCAATGTACACCGCACACGATCTCCAACTGCCCGTCGTTATCCACATCGCCGATGGCAATTCCTTCGTCCGGCTGGTAACCATCCGGCCTGTGCGGGTTAGGCAAGCGTAGTCCGCTGTCAATTAACTCCAGCCCGGGCCAGGGCGAAACCCGCGGGTCCTTCGGCAGCGGAACGCAGTACAGATCCGTACCATTTGCTTGGTTGTCAAAAACCAGGTAAGGTACGCCGTCATTCTTGATATGACCGATGTCGGTGTCATGGAATTGCGTGTTCGCGGTCTCGGCAATCATGCGTTGTTTCCACGGCCCCGGTTCCCCGGTATTTTCCCACCAGTTCATCGAATAGCCCATACCGTCACTGCCGTTGATAACATCTGCCCTGCCGTTACCGGTCAGATCAATCAGGCAGCCGCCGCACTCCTGGTTTTTCACATGGGCAATGAAATGCTCCTTCCAGCGTTCGTTGCCCAGGTTTTCCAGCCAGATCATCCGTCCGTTCCGGCCGCAGGTGACAAAATCCATGCGCCCATCCCCATTGATATCGCCTGTTGTGCCCAGTGTGTTCATCGGGCCGCCAAGCAAGCTGCTGTCCAGTGTTCCGATGACTCGTTTCTCAAAAATCGGTTTCATACGCTCTCCTTTAAAAATGTATTAAGACGATTGTATTGCTCAAAAAACGCCGCGCGGTCCGGCAAAGCTTCCAACGCGCCCTTCCGCTGGGCTGTACATGCGGCCAAGGCCGTGCCGTATGCGGCGCAACACTTCAGTTTTTCGGCATCCGCGTTCCCCGTCCAAAGACCTAAGGTCATGACACCGTACAAAAACCCCGCGGCATAAGCGTCTCCGCAGCCGATGGTATCGGCCACCGGTACCGTAAGGGAAGGCGTGAAGATGCGCAGATCGCCTTGGGCAGCCAGGCTTCCTCTTTCCCCCAAGGTTAGCAGGACAATTTGCGGGCCTTGTGACAGCAGCATATCAATCACCCGTTCATCCTTGTAACCGGGGTACAGTAACGCCGCTTCTTCCTGATTAAGCTTCACTACATCACAGTGCGGGAGCATGTCGCGGGTGCGGCGTACCGCGGTTTCCTGACCCGGCCATATGGCTGAGCGGTAGTTCACATCAAAACTAATGATACATCCGGCCTCCCGGGCCGCGGCAACAGCCTTGTAGGTACTGTCACGCATGGGTGCGTCGGTTAAGCACAGCGCGTCAAAGTGCAGTACCGAAACCTCTGCCAGCTTGTCAAGTTCAATTTGTGATACTTCAAACGCGGTGTCCGCGCCGGGATTTCGGTAAAACAGATATTCCGTCTCGTCCTTTGTGGGTTTCGCGTGGAAGTTGAGCGTCGTACGCCGGATAGCATCTTTACGTATGGATGCGGTGTCCACCCCAAAGTCCTGCAGCCGTTTGATGATTTCAAGTCCAAAGGCATCATCTCCCACCTGGCCCCAGTATGCGGTTTCAACGCCCATGCGTTGCAGCGCGACCGCCACATTGGCGGGTGCGCCGCCCGCCATGGGAAGCCATTTTGTCACATGCGCCAGTGGAACCCCGTATTGCTCCGGGAACATGTCCATGATCAGAACGCCCATGCATATGGCTTTCATGTCGTCTCCTCCCGCCTCAGTTCAATCTTGATTGCCGGAAACGGGCGCAGCATTTCAATCCCGTGATGCTCGGTGGCAGAGCATAAGATCAGTTCATTCCGGCCTTCTTTTAGCCAGGATGGTGAAAGCAGCTGCGCTCGGATTACCGGCACATGGGGCCCATGATCCGTGGCGAT
>WRFT01000029.1 GCA_009776385.1 Clostridia bacterium | reverse complement strand
GTTCGCGCACGCGATATAGAAACCTTTTATTCCTTCAGCGGCAACATCGCGCCTGATAAGTTTGAAATTGTCGCGGCCTCTGTTTCCGCGAAAATTAACCGAATTTATTATGAAGAAAACGATACCATACTTAAAGACAGCAATATCATGCGCTCCCAGGCGGGGCAGCTGTTTGAGGCCCCCATCAACGGCACAATCACGGACATCTACATTGAAGCGGATGATTCGGTGAAACCCGGCGATCCTCTTTTCCGCGTGGCGTCCTATGATAAGCCCATTGTCATCATCTCCATTGATGAATACGATATCGGATCCATTACCATAGGCGAACAGGTTACGGTATACATTCAAGCCATGGACCGAACCTATACCGGCGTGATAGACAAGGTGGACAAGGAAGCCACCATCACGGGCAACGTGGCTTATTACAGCGCGAAAATAGCCATCGAACAGGACGGGTATGTGCGCATGGGAATGACCTGTGAAGTGGCGGTTCCCAAGCAAAGCGCCCTCAACGCCGCCACCATATCGCTAAGCTCCGTAAAGTTTGACGAGGACAATAAACCGTTTATTTATACCTATAACGGAAACCAAGAAGTGGTAGCCGAGTACATCACCTTGGGCGTTAACAACGGAACCTATACGGAAGTGTTGGAAGGGCTCAAGCTCGGAGAAACGGTATTGATACCCAAAAACAACGCGCCCATGTTCATGGCTTTTCAAAATATGCGGTTTCGATAGGGCCGGAGGCAAGGCATGAGCAACACCATTTTAGACATGCGTGACATTAACAAGATATACCTGATGGGCGAGGAAGAAAGCCATGTCTTGAAGGATGTGACGTTAACGATTGAGCGAGGCGAGTTTGTAGCGATTTTGGGCCCGTCCGGGTCGGGCAAAACGACGCTGATGAACATCATCGGCTGCTTGGACACGCCCACTTCCGGCGCTTACTTTTTAAACAACCGAGAGGTTTCGGGCCTGGACGAGGGAGAACTGGCCGCCGTACGCTCTAAGGATATCGGCTTTATTTTTCAATCGTTTCAACTGCTGGCCAGGCTGAACGCCTTAAAGAATGTGGAGCTTCCCCTCATTTACGGCGGCCTCTCGCCGCATAAGCGCCATGCCATAGCCGAAACCACGCTGACACGCGTCGGGCTTCAGGATAAACTGTATCATTTTCCAAACCAGTTATCCGGCGGGCAGCAGCAGCGCGTCGCCATTGCCCGCGCGCTGGCTAATAACCCCACTATTTTGTTGGCGGACGAACCGACCGGCGCGCTGGACCAGCATACCGGTCGGCAGGTTTTAGCCCTGTTTCATGAGCTGAACGATGAGGGCCACACCATTATTATGATAACGCATGACATTTCCATCGCCAAAAAGGCAGGGCGCATTGTAGAAATACTCGACGGCAGGCTGTCATGCCGGGAGAGGGACATTTATGTTTAGGGAAAGCTTTGTCATGTCCCTGCAAAACATACGCGGCAATAAAATGCGGTCCTTCTTGACGATGCTGGGTATTATCATCGGCGTGACGGCCATCATCGCGCTGATTACCATCGTGACCGGCGTCACCAACGAGGTGACCTCCCGGTTTACCGAGCTGGGCGCGGGCAAGATTAACGTGCGCGCCAACGGTACGGTACTCAAACGCGGCATCACCGAGAGCGATATGCAAAAGCTGTCTCAGATAGAGAATATCGCGGGCGTTTCACCGAACGTGTCGCTGACGCTTCCCGTTTCTAACGGCGGCACGCTGACCGATGATGTCATCATAGAGGGACGCAGTGATATCTACTTTAGGAATAACGACGTTATCGCCGCGGGACGGCCTTTGTCCCCTGTGGATATGGACCCGCACAGCCGCGTCTGCGTTATTAACGCCGAGGCCGCGCGTGAGTTCTTTTTACAGCAAAACCCGCTGGGCGGGCGTTTGGTAATCGGAGGCTTAAACTATACGGTTGTGGGCGTGCTGAAGGATAGTGACAACGACGTGATGTCCCAGATGAACCGTATGATGAACTCCGCCGGAAAAATAAACATTGTCATCCCCTATAAGGCCGCGCTGCGTATGACCGGCATGGGCAATATCACCTCTTTAGAGCTGTATATGACAGATACCGGGCAATCCGAAGAAACCATGCGGCAAATAGAGATGGTGCTGGATCAAGCGTTTAACTTTAAGGATAACAGCTATTCGCTGATTAACCTGGACAGCCTTTTGGATACTATGAACACCATTACGTCCATGATGACGACCATGCTGGCGGGTATTGCCGCTATCGCGCTGCTGGTGGGCGGCATTGGCATCATGAACATGATGCTGGTTTCCGTCACGGAACGCACGACCGAAATTGGCCTGCGTAAGGCGCTGGGTGCGAAACCGTCCATTATTCAAACACAATTTTTGATGGAGTCGGTCGTCTTGAGTTTGCTGGGCGGGCTGATTGGCATTTTGCTAGGCAATTTGATATCCTATGTGGTGGCTTATCTCATCGGCTTTACGTTCGTTATGTCCGTTGACGCCGTCGCCATTGGATTCTTCTTTTCCGCGGGCATCGGCGTCTTATTCGGATGGGCGCCCGCGAACAAGGCATCCCGCTTAAACCCCATCGACGCGCTGCGCAGCATGTAGCCTGCCCAAAAGCGTCACGCAGCATGAAAGAGGCTTCCCATGTTTACTGTTTTATTGGCGGAAGATGACAGGAACCTAAATAAGATGATGTCCGCCTATCTGCGTATGAACGGATATCAGGTGCTGAGCGCCCTTGACGGTGAAGAAGCGCTGACATTATTGGACAGCCATAAACCGGATTTGGTGATTTGCGATATTATGATGCCGCGCATGGACGGATACGAGCTGACGCGTGAATTGAGGGACGCGTTTCCGGAACTGCCCGTCTTGATTGTGACCGCCAAGGATACCATTGGCGATAAGCGCAGCGGGTTTGTCGCCGGTGCGGATGATTATATGGTAAAGCCCATTGACCTTGACGAGTTGGGTATGCGCATCACCGCGCTGCTTAGAAGAAGCCGTATCGCCACCGACCGGATCATTCATTTGGGAGAAACGGAACTGCATTACGATTCTTTGAGCGTCAAGCGGGGAGAAGAAAAACTGCAACTGACCAAGAAGGAATTTCTGCTGCTGTTTAAACTGCTCAGCTATCCCGGACGTATCTTTACCCGCCAGCAACTGATGGACGAAATATGGGGTATGGACGCGGAAAGTGATGAGCGAACCGTTGATGTGCACATTAAACGACTGCGGCAAAAATGTGAAGGTTTCCCCGAGTTTACCTTAGAGACGGTGCGGGGATTGGGCTATAAGGCGGAGAAAAAAGAATGAACCGTTTTGCTCCATATCATCGCATTTTATGGAGGGCGCGGCTGGTGCTGATATGCGTCGTTTTCGGCGCGCTGTCCCTGTCCGTTGTTTTTTCACTAATCTATTCCAGCGGCGATGTACTGCAGGAGTCGCTTGAGAATGAGCTGGCGGTGGTTGGTTTCGCGCGCGAGCTGTATGAAAAAACGTCGTTACGCGTGCCGGAAATAGCCGTTATGTGCACCAACAACCTGATGCGTACCCGCATCATGGACAGCGCGTCTCATGCCCGTCTGCCGGCTGATATAGCCTATCACCTGCAACAAGACGGGTTTGTCACCCTGCCTTACTCATTGACGGATAATCCCGTTACCCTATTCACACTGGGAGATACCTTATTGGAGGTGCGGCCTCGATTAAGCTCCAGCCTGCTTCAGAGGGCTTTTTTCCGTATTCTGGCTACGGCCTTGTCGGGATTCTTCTTCCTGTCCGTCCTGGTTGCGTTCGCCGGAGGCCGTATCACGCAGCCCTTATCCGGATTGTCCCGGGCGATGCAACGCGTCGCGCAGGGCGATTTTTCGGTGCGTCTATCGGTAAAGAAAGACAATGAGCTGGGGCTTCTTACAAAGAACTTTAACCGCATGGTGGAAGAACTGGGCAGTATTGAATACATCCAAAAGGATTTTATCTCCAGCGTTTCGCATGAATTTAAAACGCCCGTCGCCACCATATCGGGATACGCCAAATTGCTGCAGAAAATGCCGTCGGGCGAGGAGGTAAAAGAATATACGGACATCATACTGGCTGAATCCCGCAGGCTTTCGCGTTTATCCTCAAACCTTTTGAGGCTGTCCGGAATCGAGCATCAAACGGTTCCGGGCAAGCTTGACTGTTTTTCTTTAGACGAGCAGCTGCGTATGGCGGTGGTGCTTTTAGAACCCGAATGGCGTGAAAAAGAAATCCAGTGGGATTTAGACCTTCTGGACACCAAATACACGGGTGAAGAAGAGCTGCTTAACCAGGTGTGGTTGAATCTTCTTTCTAACGCCATCCGGTTTTCTCCGTGCGGCGGTACCATATCCATCCGTCTTTACGGCACGGACCCCGTGAAGGTGAAGATACGCGATAAAGGCGAGGGAATGAGCCTGCCGGTGCAGGAACGCATATTCGAAAAATTCTATCAGGGAGACCCTTCGCGCAGCGGGGAGGGTAACGGGCTGGGTTTGGCTATTGTGAAGCGCATTGTTGAGCGGTCCGGCGGAACCGTATCGGTTAAAAGCGCTCCCGGAGAAGGCGCTGTTTTTACGGTATCATTACCTCAACCTCAAAAAGCATCCCAGCCTTAGGACGCAAACCCTTCGGCATTCACCCGCTACCGGATGCGTCTTCCCACCATTACCAGCGTTCCCGCTTCAATATGATAGCTGCATGTTGAAAGCATTACGAGTTCATCACCCCAAACGGGCGTGACCCCCGTGTTGTAAAGAGCCGCTCGTTTGATGCGCGCGATAAACTCATTGAAAATTTCTATTTCCGACAGGTCCATGTACTCATAATACTTAAAGTCCACACGGATTTTCGCGTCCTTTGGTCGTCTGGCTTTAAAGACGCTGATAATTTCGTATTCCGCTTCCCGGTTTAAAAAATCGAACTTAAAGACCGGGTGTTTTTGCCAGTAGCCGCGTTCCGTGTAGTTATGCAGCAAGCCGAACATCTCACGGTTATTAATGTTATGCCCATAAATAAGCAGATTGGTGTTTCGTACGCTTACATCACAGCGCACATCCACAAACGGAACCCCGTTTCTGGATTCATTATGCGAAAAATCGTGGTTGAGGTAGTACTCCGGATTATCCTCGCCCGTTTGCATCACGGGGAAGTCTATTTTCGTTCCTTCCACACTCACCCAACCTACAATATCCGGATTGACCGCATAAAGCGCTTTATACTGAGGCAGTATAGGAGCCGCCGTCGGTACAGGGGTGACAAGCGCTTCGGGCGGTACGCCGCTGTTCATTGCCGCGGCGCGGGCCGCGGGGTTATACGGGTCTAAGGAAGCAATGGGATACGGCGTCACCGTAGGGCTGGCCTGGGCACGCGCCGGCCTCGTCATCGGCTCGGGTGTGGTTTGCGGGATATAAATTCCGTCCGGCAGCCGTGTGGGTTCCGGAGCCGCGTCAACGCGCGGCATGTCTTTAGGCGCTTCTAAAGCGGCCGCTTCTACAGCATCGGTTGCGGATGCCGCCGGATGGGTGATAAAAACGGAGGCGTTTGTTTCATGGGTATCCCCCGCCGAGGCCATGGACTGCTGATGACCATCGGGCCAAAGAATATACTCCCCGTCCTCATACGCGGAAGCCGGCGCCGCTGTGACGGGGTTGGTAACCACCGCTGTCACCTGCGGTTCGGGCGGCAAGGTCGGTGCAACTGTCCATTCCGGTTCCGCCGGGGGCGTTTCATTGGTTACCGCCTCATCTATCCGTTCTGTTTCCGTCAAGCTGTCAGCTTCCGGGTCAATGACGCCTCTTAGCGCCTGTACGGCTTCTAAGCTTTTCTGTTCGCGCATTTCGGTTACCGCATCGATAATCAAAACAGCGGACGCATAAATAAAGCCGGCGATAGCCGCCGCCAGTATCAACCGCCGCAGGATACGCTTCAGAACCGCTTCACCACCTTGTTAGATGATGAAAATATTATACATGAAGCCTAATATTTTACAAGTGTATTTCTTTTTTTACTTTTAATGTTTCTTTTATGTTAACACTTATGCATCTAAGCGCCGCCCATGCGAAACACGATACCCACCAGCGCGGCAAGAGCCAGCCAAACCGCCGGATGCAGTTTTTTAAAGACCACAGACAGCGTAAAGAGGGCCGCCGCGAGTAACAAGGCCGGTATATAGACGAGATCCGCCAAACGCCCTGTTTGCGTGTACAACGGAAGCTGCAGCAGCGTGACCTGAAAGACCGCCCATCCCGCCGCCGCTATCAAGCCCATCGCGGCCGGACGAATACCGTCAAACGCCGCGGTAACCAAACGGTTTTCCTTAAATTGCGTGAGTATCCGCGCAATCAGGGTGGCAATGAGTATGGACGGCGCGGTCACGCCTAGCGTCGCGAACAACGCACCCGGAATACCCGCGACGGTAAAACCCGCGTAGGTGGCCATGTTAATAGCGATGGGCCCAGGGGTCGATTCGGATATGGCAATCATGTCCGTTACCTGTTCAGAGCTAAACCATGCGGGTATCCGCTCGGACAAATTATACAAAAAAGGCAGTGTCGCAAGCCCGCCGCCCATGGCAAACAGACCGATTTTGGCAAACTCGTAGAAAAGGCTTAGGTATATCATTCCCGCGCCTTCTTTCGTAAACTGAGTGCCATCCCCACAACAGCCGCGCCGACGACAAACAGAACCGGTGATGCGTTGGTAAAAACGGTCAACGCGAAAGACGCAACGCAGATGAGTATGGATACGGCGTTTTTTAAAGAAGACCGGCTTAATTGTATCAGCGCCTTGAGTATTAACACCATGACACCGGCTCGGATGCCGACGAACGCGTTCTTAACGGCGGGTATATCTTGATAGTGCCCCAGGAGAGCCGCAATGACGATGATGATACACAGTGCCGGGAAGATAATGCCGGCCGAGGCAATCAGCCCGCCCCCGACGCCCATGACCTTGTTTCCGCACAAGGTGGCGGTGTTGATGGCAATGGGGCCCGGCAAGCATTGACTGAGCGCAAAGTAGTCTACCAGGTCCTCCTCTTTCAGCCATCCGTGCCGGCTAACCAGCTCCTTATGCAAAAAGGGCAGCATCGCGTACCCGCCGCCGAATGTCAGCGCACCCACGCGCGCGCAGGATAAAAACAGCGCGACTCCCTTGCGCATATTAGTCGTTTTCCAGCAACTCAACGGTCATGCCGAGCAAGCCGCCCTTAAAGTATGCGTAACGCCCGCCGCCCGAACCGTATTCTCCCTTTTGAACCAACTCAAAACCGGCTTCCTGCATGCGACGGGTATGCTCCGCCATGCCCTTGACGACATAGGCCACATGGTGAAAGCCTTCTCCCTTGCTGTCAAGGTCGTCACGCCATACGGAATGCGCTTCGTTCGGCTGAATGAGTTCAAACTGCGTATTGGGCAGATTGAAAAAAGCCATCAGACAAGCTGCC
Source organism: Clostridia bacterium (assembly GCA_009776385.1). Taxonomy (GTDB): domain Bacteria; phylum Bacillota; class Clostridia; order Christensenellales; family Aristaeellaceae; genus WRFT01. The sequence continues at coordinate 5,068 of WRFT01000029.1, read as the reverse complement.
AACGGCGCGTCTTGACCCAAATACTGCGTACGTGTGGCGGCAAACTCACCGCTATGCACCGTTTGCGGTACGGGCTGCCCCAAAAAACGCGCAAACTCCTGTTTAGATGTTTCGATGTCACGACAAACAAAACCGACTTGGGTGACTTTCAGATCGTCGATGGGTGAAGGCATGCCATTCACTTTCCTTTCACTTTTAAGGTTCAATAAGACAGAACCGTGCCCTGCGTCTTTTAATGACGCACGGCAAGGTACCCGTTCCCGCTACAAAGGATACCATACTCCGGGTAAAGACGCCATAAAAACATTACACCCTTTCAAGCAGCGCCATGATATCCTCAGGCGTATCGGCAAGGTAACGCGCACCGGCGTTTACCAACTCCGATCGGGTTCTGAACCCCCATGTCACGCCGACAGAAACCATTCCCGCCGCGTTCGCGCATGCCATATCAACGGCCGTGTCGCCCGCGTAGAGTATCCGCTCCGGGTTCACCTTCAAGCAGGACGCGATGGTCAAAGCGGCGGCAGGGTCGGGCTTAAGGGGAATATATTCCATTTGGCCGCGAACGATTGAAAAGATGCCCTCGGGAAAATAATGAGCCACGACGGACAGCGTGTTTTGATGCGGCTTATTGGAAAGCACCGCCATGGGAAGATGTAAATCCCGTATTTGCGAAAGCATGCCCTGAATGCCCGGGTAGGGCTGTGTTTTAACCGCGTTAAATTGAGCATACTCCCGGCTGTACAGCGCCTCCGCCTGTTCGGCAAATCCCTTATTATCTTCACCCACCGCGCGATTGGCGAGCATTTTCGCGCCGCTGCCGACAAAATAACGGTAGGCATCATACGGATGTTGGGGTAGGCCCAGTTCACCGAGCGCCCGATTCATGCAATCGGCTATGTCCGCCAGGGTATCCAAAAGCGTTCCGTCTAAATCGAAAAGAACGGCTTGTACCACCCGCATTACCTCCCCCATACGGATTCCGTGCACTATTATACCATGATTACAAAAGGAGATGCTTGGAAACATTGATATTTTAAACAAGGCATTGTATAATCACGAAGGTTTCACGCTGATGTAGCTCAGTAGGCAGAGCACTTCCTTGGTAAGGAAGAGGTCATGGGTTCGAATCCCATCATCAGCTCCATAATAAAAGCTCCGATGTTCAGTCGGAGCCTTTTTTTTGGTATCGATCAATCAAAGCAGAATAACGGCTCTTTTTATTTAAGTGTGTTATCCCCCTTGTCGATTGAAAGCTCTTCCGGTGCACATCCGAGTTCAAGCATAATACGGAGAAGATAGTCAGCACTTGGCGCTTTTAGCCCATACTCCCAATGTTGTACATGGCATTCTACCGTTCCGATTGCTTCGGCGAGCCTCTTTTGCGTGAATCCTTTAGCTTTCCTAATCTCCCGCAACGCGATATTGTTAAAGACCTTCATTATACTTTCTCCTTGTTTATAAACCAGTAACGAGTGACAGCGATCATAGCGACGGCAGATGCCACGAGGGTTAGGATGTTAAGCACATTAAGGTTCCTGTAATCTGTATCAATGAACACCAATAGACACGCGACCATACAAGGGACGACCAACGTTAAAGTTTTCTTTTTCATCGCATCATGGTATGATAGTGGGGTTAGGAATGGGCTTGCGCCCCTCCCCGACCGGGTTACTTGTCCTTCAAGTTCCGACGTATCCAGTAGATTGCCATTGCCAGATACGCTAGGGCTTGAAGGACTCTTACCACTATCTCCATTTCTCTCACCTCCTTTACGCCCTATTTATAACGCTTACTATAATAAGTGTCAAATGTAGCACTAATGATTTCTCAGTATCATACCGGGCGGACGATTTTTCAGGGCAAATAAACAGTATATATATAAGACGGTTATATAATGGAATATAAAGGCATCGGTGCAAATAGATAGTAACAATATTTTCATTGAGAATATGTTTATCAAAGAGAATTGCACTCCTAAAGATATAACAAAAATCGTTTTCAAACAACTTGGTTATTCTCGTTGACACGTTATTTTCTGCCTTTGACTTTTGACACATTTTTCCAGCCTCCCTTGATTTTTACTACACCTGTTTTATACTCGTGGCGGTGGTTGGGGATTACCGCCGCCTGTGGTCACTGTTTGGGCTTCCGGTTAGGCTTCAACGAGATTGTGATTCTTTCCACGGATTCAGTCTCGATTGCCGCCTTTAGGAGTTCAAGCAATTTTTTTCTGCTCTTCGCTCACTTAACCGACAAACACGAAAAAAGAGCCGCCGAAAAGCCGTATTCCGCGATGGATGGAATAAGCGCCATGGGAAGAAACGGATTGGTACCCAAAATAGTACCTATATAAAGATGTAGGTGACAATAAGGCGCATCACAGATATAATTTACACAAGACACCGTGCGGCATCGGTTACGGGATGAACATCGCCCACGACGGACGGTTCCTTCGGTTATACGCCCCTCTTACGCTGACGCCAAACGGAGAGTCATGACCACGACCCTTGCGATGGTGCTTGTACGATTTATTTACCTCTATTCGCAATGGCAACCGCCTACACGACACGGATGACGAGACGATTATGTAAGGAGGCAGGCGCATGAACAGAAGTTTAATCCGGTTCCTATTGATGGTACTCGTTATGCTTTCGCTTTGCTTTGGCGCGCATGCACAGCAAGCCGATTTCATTGGAAAGTGGTACTTAATTACAGTGGACTATGGTGAGGCGATATATAACGCGTCGGATATCGACTATGAAGAGATTTATGAGTTTTTTGAAGACGGTACGGTAACCTTCACGATTAACGGCGTCATCGGGAGCACTGCATGGCGCCCGGAGAACGGCGCGCCCGTGGTGATTTTCAGCGACGCCGAGTTATTGTTCCAGCCAAAGGGGGACAGAATTGAAACGACGAACAGCGGCGTGTTGATGAGCTATGGGCGCGATCCGGGTACAGCGCACAGCAATCAGACCGAAACTGTGGAGTTCGTGCCAAGCGGAGCCATCACCGCTGCCCAGGAGTTCGACTATATGGGCATGTGGCGCCTGACATCTTTTACATACAATGGTGTGACCACTTCAGGCGAAAACATGGGGACGGATTTAGCGTTCTTGTTTTTCTATTACAACAACGCGGAACTCATAACAAACGGCGAATCCCGCATTATCCGCTGGGGAATACAGAACGGCGCCATTTTAGCGGATGTCGGCAGTTCATTGTATCGCTTCATGCCGGACGGAGAAAAACTGGTTGTGCTCGACGAGGGTTATTTGATGACCTTTGAGCGTGATATGCCCGGCTCGGTCAATGCTTCGCCCTGGGGCAGCGCGAAGCGCCTGGACGGGAAAAGCCTGCTGGTGAGCCTATTCGTTACCCTGAACAACCATGGCTGGAGCGAAGGAGAGATAATAATAGCAAAGGAAAAACTTACTATAGCAAGCGAGTATATGCGCGATATGGGGTTGAAATACGGAAAGGATGTCAAACTCGTATACGACTTTGAGGCTCATCCCGACCTCCGCTATGATATGCGGTTTGAGGGGAGTATTCATGAAGAACCCGAACATGACAACGAGTGGACTAAAGAAGAACGATATGAAGCCAATATGACATATAAAGCGATCGAGCGTTTTATTGAAGAGCATATTCCATACGCGGCGCTGGCCGACCGCTACCAAACCGACAGCATCGCTTATGTGGTGCATGTAAACAAGCGCGCACGGAGCTATGCCTACCCCTTTATGGGGGGACAAAATGATCGCCACGCCGAAGTAGCCGTCGTGTTCGATGACTCGCCGGCAGTATACGCCCACGAAATTTTGCACCTGTTCGGCGCGGTTGACTACTACCGCGCGGATGAGGAGTTTTATGTGAGCGCCGAAGTGGTAGATTACATGAAAAAGAGTTTCCCGACCGATATCATGGTGACCAATTACGGGAAGGATGGCAAGATCACCAACGACCTCACCCGCCTGACCGCTCTGGGCCTTGGCTGGACTGACAATGTCCCCGAACTGGAGCGGTTCCCGGAACTCAAGTCGAATATCCCGGGGGCCTATACACCCCATTATGACGAGTTATACCACAAAGGCGATACCTATCAGTATAGCCTCAAGGACGGAAAGGCCATGATTACCGGCTATCTCATCCTCTTTGAAAGAGATCCGGTTCTGGTGATTCCGGACACAGTGGATGGATACCCGGTAACGGGCATCGGCATGTATGCCTTCGGAAGATACGCCGAGTTAACCGGCGTCATCATCCCTGCCGGCGTTACCGACATTGAAAACAACCCGTTTAGTGATTGCTCCTCTTTGACGCATTTTGAAGTGTCGCCTGATAATACGGCATATTCGCAGATAGACGGTGTTCTTTATGACAAACGCCAAAAAACGCTGATTGCTTATCCCGGCGGCAGGAATGGCGAGTATACAATCCCGCAGGGCGTGGAGCATATAGGCTATTACGCATTTAAGTCCGGCAGTTTGACCGGTTTAACCATCCCTGACAGCGTAACGGATATCGGCCATGGCGCGTTCTATCAGTGCGGCGGCATCATCAGCGTTACCCTCCCGGATAGCGTGAATAGTATTGCCGGATTTGCGTTCAATTCCTGCCCGCAATTAACCGGTGTCGTTATCCCTGCCGGCGTAAAGGAAATCGGAAATAGAGCCTTTGATAGATGTCCACGCCTCACCCTCTCTGTCGCCGAGGGCAGCTACGGGGAAAAATACGCGCAGGAAAACGGGATTCGGTATGAGTACATAGTGGAGTGAACGGGGGTTTGTAAGGAGATGCGGCCTTTCATATTGAGGAGGAATGTACCAAATGTGCAGGAAGCTTTTGAACGGTAAAATTATCATTGTATTCACGGTTCTACTGGCGCTTATCATGGCTGCCGGAGTTGCCGAGGAGGAAAGGACGGACGCCAGCGGGCAGTGGAAGTATGCTCTGGAGGACGGCGGCGCGACGATTACGGGCTATGCGGAGGAACCGCAAGGCGCTTTGGTGATTCCGGGCGGGCTGGACGGACATCCGGTGAGACGCATCGGCGAAGACG